>DATBYI010000774.1:0-3530 GCA_036513815.1 Solirubrobacteraceae bacterium | reverse complement strand
GCCGTCCCGATGTGCCCATCACGCTCGCGCTCAACATGGTGCCTCGCCGTCCCGACCAGGCGGTGCAGCGCGTGATCAAGGTCGCCGAGAAGAACGGAAAGACGCGGCGCTACGCCGCGATCCCCCGCGACGACGCGCTCGTCCGGCAGCTCGACGCCGGGCTGCTCGACATCAGCGAGCTCGAGCAGCCGACCCGGATCGCGGTCAAGGACCTCACCTACCAGCTCGCGAAGGCGTGGTGCCGGTGATCGCGCGGCGCCTCCGGGAGTGGCCGCGGGCCACCGTGGCGGTCGTCGTGCTCGCGATCGGGTTGGTGCTGATCGGGGTGCTCGTCGCCTCGACCGGCTCGGGCGGTGCCGCGCGCGCCGCATCGCGGTCCCAGCCTGCGCATTTGGAGTCCTCGGCCGCGGCCTCCGCGGCCAACCGGTCGGCGAGCGCCGCGCGGGGAACGATCAACCGGCTTCAGGCGAGCCTCCGGCAGGAATCCGACCAGCTTGCGGCAGCTCGCAGCGCGCTCGCGACGAGCCGGGCGGCCACCAGTTGCTGGCAGGGCAAGGCGCACCATCCCCGCAAGGAGCGGGCGGTCCAGTGCCCACAGGGCTCGTCAACACCGTGACCGCTCGAAGAAGACCACTAAGGCGCCGCCCACCGGCGCCGCCGACACTGCCAAGTCACCACAGGAGGTAGTTCGTGTCGTTCATCCAGGTCGTCCCAGATTCAGTACAGGCGGCAGGCCGCCAGATCCAGATGATCTCCGGTCAGATCGAGGAACTGATTGGCCAGCTCCGCGCCACCGCGACCAACGTCCAGGGGGAGTGGAAGGGATCTGCCAACAGCGCCTTCGAGAACGCCATGGGCGATTGGAACATCGCCGCCAATCGCATCCACGAGGCCGCCACGTCGATCGGTATCGCGACCCAGACGGCCGGCGTCAACTATGCGGACACGGAGTCCAATAACACCAAGATGTTCTCCGTCTAGACGGCGCGTTTCATCGTCCCCATGAGCGAGGTTCCCTCCCCGATGGGCGGCGGGAGCTGATGGATCGGGCCGCCTTCCACCGTCCCCCTCGTTCGTTCCCGCCTGCGGTTCCCGACCAGCGGGTCGTGATCGCAGAGCCCCCGCCCCTCGCGCGTCGAGGGTTCGGCGGCCTGCTCCAGATCCTGCTGCCGGCGCTCGGCACGCTCGGCATCGTCGCGTTCGTCGTGGTCATGCCGAACAAGCTGTTCCTGATCGTGGCCGGCGCGTTCGTGTTGATGACCGTGGCCTCGGTGTTCGGCACCTACTGGGCGCAGCGACGGAGCGGCAAGCTGTCCGCGCGCACGCAGCGGCGGCTCTATCGAGCGCACCTGGCGCGGCGCGAGCTCGAACTCGAGGCGATCGCTCGCCACCAGCGTGAGGTCGACGAGCGGTTGTATCCCGATCCGGTGCGTTTGGCGGCGCTGGTGGCGCACCGGCGCTACCTGTGGGAGCGCCGGCCGGCCGATGGGGACTTTCTCTCGTTCCGACTCGGACGCGCGGCGGTTCCACTGGCGTGTCCGCTCGAGCTGGCGATGTCGAACGACCCGATGACCGAGCACGAGCCCGAGCTGTACGCCCAGGCTCAGGCCCTCGTCGGGCGCTTCCGCGCCGTGGCCGACCTTTCGGTCGTCGCGTCGCTGAGCCAGGCCAGCGTCGTCACGATCACCGGAGAGCGCCGGCGGGTGGTCGGCGTGGCCCGCGCGATCCTCGCGCAGGCGGCCGCGTTCCGGGCGCCCGGTGATCTGCGGGTGATGGCCTACTTCCGGGATGACCACGAGGGGGATTGGGGCTGGCTGAAGTGGCTGCCGCACGTCCGCTCCGGACGCGCGCCTGACCGTCGACAGGCGGTGAGCAGCCCGTCGCTCCTCTTGGCCTCGAGCGACGCGGCGCTCACGCGCCTGCTCGAGGAGCACGTGCAGCCACGGCTCGAGCAGCTGCGTCGGATCGAGGCCGCGGCGGGCTCCGACGGACCATCGGCGAGGGTCGACGCGCCCGATCTGCTGCTCGTGCTCGACGACTTCCACGCCGGCAGCGCGATGGCGCGCCACCCGCTGATCCGCGAGCTCGCGACTCGCGGGACGAACCTCAAGGTGCGCACGTTGTGCCTGGTGTGCGGCGACGCCGCGGAGCCGCCGGAGGCCGGGCTTCGTCTGGTCGTGCCTGAATCGAGTCCCGCCAGCCCGGCGCTGCTCGAACGCACCGGCGCGAGCGGGTACCGAATCGGGCCGATCATGCTCGACGAGCTCGGCGCGGCGGCCGCCGAGACGCTGGCGCGCGAGGTCGCGCCGCTCCGCCTCGAGGAGCGGGCGGCCAGCATCGACCTGGCGGCGGAGGTGCGGCTGGCCGACTTGATGAATTTCCCACCCACCCCGACGGACGCGCAGCTGTGCGCTCCGATCGGGCTGACCGAGCAGGGCGACCCGCTCGTCCTCGACCTCAAGCAGGCCGCCGAGGGCGGGATGGGGCCACATGGCCTGATCGTCGGCGCCACCGGCTCGGGCAAGAGCGAGCTGCTGCGCACGATCGTGGCCAGCCTGGCCGCCTCGCACGGATCCGACGAGCTGTGCTTCGTGTTCGTCGACTTCAAGGGAGGGGCGGCGTTCGCGGAGCTGGCCGGGCTTCCGCACTCCGCGGGCATGATCACCAACCTCCAGCACGACGCGAGCCTCATCGACCGGATGCACGCCGCGTTGTTCGGCGAGCAGCAGCGCCGCCAGGCGATCCTCCGAGCCGCCGGCAACCTCGACGACATCGCCGCCTACCGGGCGCTGTGCGCCACCGATCCGAGCCTGCCGCGTCTCCCACACCTGTTGCTGATCGTCGACGAGTTCGGCGAGCTGCTGGCCAACCGGCCCGAGTTCATCGACCTGTTCCTGGCCATCGGCCGCGTCGGCCGGAGCCTCGGGATGCACCTGCTGCTCTCGAGCCAGCGACTGGAGGAGGGGCGGTTGCGCGGCCTCGAGGGTCACCTGCGCTACCGGATCTGCCTGCGCACCTACTCGGCCGGGGAAAGCAAGAGCGCGCTTGGCACCGCCGACGCGTTCCTCCTCCCGCCGTTCCCAGGTGTGGGCTACTTCAGTGTCGACACCGACGTCTACGAGCGCTTCAAGACCGCGCTCGTGACCACGCCCCATGAGGACCCGGACGGGTCGCGCGACGAGCCGCTGATCGGCGTCTTCGAGCTGGCCTCGCCTGCTGCGGCAGGCGATTCGCCGGCCGGCCGTCGCGAGGAGGGGCGGATGACCGAGCTCGACGTGCTGGTCGCTCGGCTCCGCGCCGAGGACGGGGGGACCGAGCGCGTCCACCAGGTGTGGCTCGATCCGCTGCCCACGCGCCAGCCGCTGTCGGCCGTGCTCGAGGAGCCGCCATGGTGGGAGCAGGATCGCGGCTCGCTCGAGTCAGCCGATCGGAGCCTGCGCGCGTCGATCGGTCTGCTCGATCGCCCGGCCGAGCAGCGCCAGGACCCGCTCGTGGTCGACCTGGCCGGCGTAGGGGGGCACCTGGCGATC
>DATBYI010000773.1:0-2205 GCA_036513815.1 Solirubrobacteraceae bacterium | reverse complement strand
GCAATCTCGCCTGGCTGCGCGAGCTCCAGAGCGCCTGCGCGCCGTACACGACCGGCCGCTCCTGGCTCAATTTTGTCGGCGAGGAAGGCGTTCAGCGTGTGCGGCGAGCGCTCGGCGACGAGACCTACGAGCGGCTCCAGGTGGTGAAGGAGCGCTACGACCCGGCGAACCTGTTCCGTCTCAATCCGAACATCGCGCCAGGCATTCACTGAGCGTGGGGGCGAGTGGGGGTGACGCGCCGGCGCCGGCGCAGTGAGGGCCGGCGCCGGCGTGGGTGTACGCGTGCGCGTGCGCGTGCGCGGACGCGGATCTGACATTTGTCATGGCCAACCGATGAGGTCCGGGACTACCCGATGCAGCGGGCAGATGTCACCGTCTCGGCATGGCTCCTATTGACATATCCGCGGGCGGGATTGTGCTCTCCCGCCTCTCCAAGTCTTACGGTGCAGTCCACGCGGTGCGGTCGATCGACCTGACGATCGCGGCGGGTGAGACGGTGGCGCTGCTCGGCCCGAACGGCGCCGGCAAGAGCACGACGCTGGACATGATGCTCGGGCTGACTCGGCCCGATGGCGGGCGGGCTCAGGTGTTCGGACTCACCCCGTCGGCTGCGGTCAGCGCGGGCGCGATCGGCGCCATGCTCCAGACCGGGTCGCCGCTCGACTTCCTGAAGGTCCGAGAGGTGGTGGCCTCGGTCGCCTCCTACTATCCCCGCGCGCTCGCGGTCGACGACGTGCTCGAGATGACGGGCCTCGTCGAGGTGGCCGACCGTTGGGCGTCGAAGCTATCGGGCGGGCAGATCCAGCGCGTGCGGTTCGCCGCCGCGGTCGTCGGCGATCCGGACCTGCTCGTGCTCGACGAGCCGACGGCCGGACTCGACGTGGAGGGACGGCGCGAGTTTTGGCAGGCCATGCGCGCCGTCGCGATGCAGGGTAAGACCGTCGTGTTCGCGACTCACTACCTTGAGGAGGCGGACGCATTCGCGGACCGGATCGTGCTCCTCGCCCGTGGGCAGATCGTCGCCGACGGACCCGTGACCGAGATCCGGGCGCGGGCGGGGTCGCGGACGATCCGGGCGACGCTGCCGGTTGTCGACGTCGCCTCGCTCGAAGCGTTGGAAGGAGTGCTCAGCACGGAGCGCCACGGGGACGCCGTTGTACTGGCCTGCTCGGATGCCGACCGTGCCGTTCGCGCGCTGCTCGCGGGCTTTCCAGAGGTTCGTGACCTCGAGGTGCGCCGCGGAAGTCTCGAGGATGCATTTCTCGAGCTCACCGCGGACGACAAAGTCAACACCAGATTGGAGGAGGCACTCCGATGAGCACAGTCACCCACGTTCGTTACGAGCTTCTGCGCACGATCCGCAACCGGAGGATGCTCGCGTTCAGCCTCGGTTTGCCGCTCGTGCTCTTCTACGCGGTGGGTAGCGCACAGCGTCATGCGCACACGGATGGCATCGCCTTTCCGCTCTACTTCATGGTCGGGATGGCCGTGTATGGGGCGCTGTTTGCGGCAGTCGGACCCGGGGCGCGGATAGCGCTCGACCGCTCGCGAGGGTGGACCCGCCAGCTCCGGATCACGCCGCTATCGGTCCGGGTTACTTTCCTCGGCCGGGTTCTCACCGCCTATATCGTCGCGCTGCCCAGCCTGATCGTGTTGTACCTGGCGGGCGCAACGCTCGGGGTGCACCTGAGCGTCGGGCAGTACCTCGAGCTCACGGGGTGGCTATTGCTGGGCCTGGCCCCGATCGTCTTGATCGGCATCATCCTCGGTCACCTGCTGACGAGTGACGCGCTGGCCCCCGCGGTCGGTGGCGTGGTCGTGTTCTTCGCGCTCTTCGGAGGCGCGTGGGGCCGTTTCTTCAACGGCGGCGTGATGTCGACCCTTGTAAAGCTGCTGCCCTCCTACTGGATGGTGGACGCCGGCCACGATGCCGTGCACGGCGGCGGCTGGCCGGCCGAGGCCTGGATCGTCATCGCGGCCTGGATCGTGGTCCTGGTTCCGCTGGCCGCGCTCGTCTACCGGCGAGACACGCGCCGGGTTTGAAGCCGCAAGCCCGCAGTAAGCTGAGGCGGCGATGAGCGCGGAGTTGCAGGCGGCCAGCCCGGCCGAGGCGCGATGGGTCGCGAGCCAGCGCAGGTGGACGCGGGGGTGGCGTCGGTTCCTCACCCCAGCCGTGTTTCTCCTCTACCTGCTGTACGTGATCCC
>DATBYI010000772.1:0-2742 GCA_036513815.1 Solirubrobacteraceae bacterium | reverse complement strand
CGGTTGAAGCCGTAGAAGGGTCCTGAGGCGAGGTTGCGGTAGAACACCGAGCGGTTGGCGGCCAGCTGGGCCTGGAGGTCGTCGAACGCACTTTTGGGCAGCCCGCCGGGGTTTGCGGGGGTCTGGACCATGATCGGCGGTACCGAGCTGATCAGCACCGCTTTCGCGACGCGGCTCTCGCCGTGGCGGGCGATGTAGCGGACGACCTCGCCGCCGCCGGTGGAGTGCCCGACGTGGACCGCATCGTGGAGATCGAGATGCTCGGTGACCACGGCCAGGTCGTCGGCGTAGTGGTCCATGTCGTGGCCCTCGCCACCTTGGCTCGAGCGTCCGTGGCCGCGCCGGTCGGCCGCGATCACGCGATAGCCGTTCAACAGGAAGAACAGCATCTGCGTGTCCCAATCGTCGCTGGACAGCGGCCAACCGTGGCTGAAAACGATCGGTTGGCCAGAGCCCCAATCCTTGTAGAAGATCTCTACGCCATCTGACGTGGTGATAGTGCCCATATGTCCCTCCGTCTGGTCTGGGGTAATCGGATTCAGTTTGATCCTGCTGGTGATTCGACGGGCGCAGATTCCGTGAAGCGTTGGATGAATCGCAGCGCCGTCTCCGCGACCTCTGCCCAGCCGCCGTCGATGGTCAAGGCGTGGCCGCGACCCTTGATCTCGACGATCTCGGTCACGTCCTGGTTGTGCTCCTGCTGCTTGAACGAGGCGTGCGTAATGGACCACGGAACGGTGTGGTCCTTCTCGCCTGAGATGAGCAACAGCGGCCCACGGTCCGGGTTCTTGGTGTCCACCTTTGCCTCGGTCCACGGGTTCAGGTTGGCGAGAGCCGCCTGAAACAGTGGCGCCCCGGAAGCGGGGACGGCGAATTGTGCGTAGAGCTGCCTGGCCTCGTCCTCGTCGACCGCGTTGGCGAACGCGTAACGGAACTGCTCGTAGGTGAGCGGCACCGCGCGGTTGCGATTGCGCGGGTCGCCGAGCACGGGCTTCGCGGACTTGAGCGAGGACAGCGGCAGCGGCAGCACGCCGCGGAACGGCGCCGCGTCGATCGCGACCGTGGCGGCGGCCAGACCGCGACCGGCGAGGATCTGGGCGAGGAGCCCGCCGAATGAGTGGCCGATTACGGCCGGCTTCGAGGTGAGGCGAGCGATGACGGCGGCGAAGTGATCCGCCACCTGGCCGATCGTCTTGTGCGCCAGGACCTCGGGGTGGGCGTTCGCCTCTTCCACGGTATTGGGGTCATCGGGCCAGCCGGGCGTCAGTGACGCGTAGCCGGCCTGGTCGAACAGGGTGGCCCACCGATCCCAGCTGCTCGGCAGCAGCCACAGCCCGTGAATGAAGACGACCGGGGTGCGGCCAGTTTCATTAACGTGATCGATCTCGGCGGCTTCGTGCTCGGTGATGACCGCTTGCGGTGACGCTTGGTGGGCCATGTCTCGTCCTCCTCTGGTCGGTGGTTCAAGCGATCTGCCGACGGGCGATACGCCAGCCGTCGGACATGCGATGGCACGTTTGGGTCACGCGCGCGACGCCGATCACCGCGGGCTGAGCGCCGCCGGTGACCATCACCATCGTGCTCGTGACGACGGGCTCCGGACCGTCGTCATGGACGACGGCGTTGAGGTCCCCCACTGGGTCCAGGTGTCCGGACACGAGACGACGTCGCCGGATTCGATGCTGAGCACCGGCGCACGTGTCGGGTCAATCGTCCCCGAGCTGATCGTCTCGTGGCTCGATACGAGCACGTGCGTGGCTGGCTGGATCATCGTCCTCCTTCATCCGCCCCGGCTGGTGGACGCGCAGGCTCGCCCAATCAGGGGCGCGGGGCGACGGAGAAGGCCCCACCGACGCATCTGTTCGACTGTACCGACCCACCCGGGTCGAGATCGGCCATCGGCCCCGAGTCGCGCACCACCCGCCCGCTCCGGTCGAGCGCGAGCATCCGATCCGCGGCGTTCAAGTAGATCAGCGCGCCGGCAGGGTCAAGCGTCATGCCACGCGGGCCGACGATCCGGGGGTCCTCCGTGAACCGCCCCACGAGGTCCCCGGCTGCGTTGAAGCTGAGCACAGCATCGTGGCCCGGGCCGTTGGCCTCCCCCGCGCTCGTGACTCGAGAGCGGATTCGCGGGGGCACCTGAGGAGCGCGTCGCTGAAGTCGCGCACCTCGAAACGGCTTAGCGACACGGCTCGAGGACGCGAGCGCACCGGCGACGCTTCGATCACGTGGACCTACACCCACCGAGCGCGGTGCCGCGGAACGGCTTGTCAGCTGGGTCCGGCGTTCGCGCCTAGGCCGTTCAGCCAGTTGCGCATGTTCACCCCGGCGGGCGTGACCTCTCCTTCCTCATAACCGCTCGTCGCCACGGCGAGCGTGACACCGTCGGGTGTCGACCAGCCGTACTCGATGCCGGTGCCACCCGCGGCGTAGCGAGCGATGACCTGCCCCTCTTGCAAGACGCTGCCGGGCGGGGCAATGTCGGTGATCTCTTCGGCAACGTACTGCTCCATGCCGGCATCGGGTCCGGCCAGAAGCTCCCAGTACACGAGCGGCTGGCCGAGATACCAATCCGGCTCGATCGCGAGAATCTTCACCCGCGAAGGCGCCAGAATCGGCGCTCCCACCGGCATATTGGCGTCCACGCCCTGATCCGTGCGCTCCCAGCGATCGACGAACTGCAGCGGGTCGATGTACGAGCCGGACGTCGCCGTGATCGGCACGCGCTCGGACCCGAAGGCG
>DATBYI010000771.1:0-5797 GCA_036513815.1 Solirubrobacteraceae bacterium | reverse complement strand
GAGATCGCGGCCCGCCTGGTTCTGTCGGTTCGCACGGTTGAGACGCACCTCTATCGCGCGATGCAGAAGCTGGGCGTTCGCGACCGGCGGGATCTGTGAGCGCCACTTCCGATCCGCCCCTCGTCGGCCGCGCCCTCGAGCTGCGGGCGATCGCGGAGAGCAGGAGTGCGGGCGGCGTCGGGTTCGTGCTCGCCGGGCCGACCGGGGTGGGCAAGACGCGGCTCGCCCGGGCGGCGCTGGCTGAGGCCGAGCAAGCTGGCGCCGCGCCGCTCTGGGTGCAGGCCACGCGCAGCGCGGCGGCGATTCCGCTCGGCGCCATGGCCGGAGTGTTTCCCGCGGGCGTCGCCTCCGACGACCCGTTGACGCTGCTGCGGACGAGCGCCCAGGCCCTCGCCGAGCACGCTGGGCGTCGGCAGCTCGTGCTCGGTGTCGATGACGCGCAGCTTCTCGACCAGACGTCGGCGGCGCTCGTACTCCACCTTGCGAGGTCATCGGCGGCGTTCATCGTCGTGACCCTGCGCACCCGCGAGCCATGTCCGGACGCGATCACGGCCCTGTGGAAGGACGCCGGCGCCCAGCGCCTCGGACTCGGCGCACTGGACGAGCCGGAGACCGAACAGCTTCTCGAGGCCGTCGTGGGCGGCTCGGTCGAACGCGGCGCGCGCGACTGGATCTGGCGGCTCAGCCGCGGCAACGCGCTGTACGTCACCGAACTCGTTCACGGGCTGCTCGCCGAAGGCACGCTCCGCTGCCGCGACGGTCTGTGGCGGATGTCGGGGCCTCCGCGCGTCCCGACGTCGCTGGCCGAGCTCGTCTCGGCCCGGATCGAGAGCCTCGGCGACGGCGTGCGGAGCAGCCTCGAGCTACTCGCCCTCGGCGAGCCGCTCCGCCTGTCGGAGATCACGCGCCTCGAGTCCGTCGAGTCGCTCGTCATCGCGGAGACCGAGAGGCTGATCACCGTCGATGAGACGACGACCGATCCGGTACTACGCCTGGCGCACCCCCTGTACGGCGAGGCAATTCAGGCGGCGATGCCGGCGCTCCGGGCGCGAGCCCTCCGCATAAGGCTCGCGGAGGCGCTGCAGCCCGACGCGTCGGTGACGCCCGAGGCGTCGCTGCGCGTCGCGCGGTGGCTGCTCGAGGCCGGCGAGTCGGTCCCGCCCGCGCTGCTGGGCGACGCCGCACAGGCCGCCATCGCCACCGGAGACCCCGAGCTTGGCGGGCGGCTCGCCGAGCGGGCGATTGAGGCGGGCGGCGGCGTTGAGGCCCGGCTGCTCGTCGCACGGTCGCTCGCGGCGCGCAACCGCTTCGACGATGCGGCCGCCGCGCTCGCCGGCGCGGAGCAGATGATCGAGACCCCCGACACCGCCGTCACCTACCTCCAGCAGACGACCGCCGTCCTCTACTGGGGGCTGAATCGCGCCGATGACCTGCGTGAGTTGCTCGCGCGCGCGAGGGCGTGGTGGCCGGACCCCTCGTGGCAGCGCCGCCTCGAGCCGATGCGCGACCTCATTGACGCGCACCTCGTGCACGACCGTCCGAGCGTTGGGGGGCGGCAGTCCTCGACGCTGTCGGATGCCACCGACTCAGACCCCCAGCGCCAGCGCGCGGTGCAGACGGCGCAGCTGCGGCGGCTCACCTACGAGGGCCGGGGCCGTGATGCGTACCGGCTGGCGGCGGCGCTGCGGCCCCGTGTGCCGTTCCGCGATGTTTACGATCAAGGCGCCGCCGCCCTGTGGCTGAGCATCTGCGTGCAGATCGGCGAAGGCTGGGATGAGCTCGAGCGCTGGTGCGACGAGACGCTGCGCGACGCGGTGCGGCAGGAGGACCACAGCGCGGCGGGTGTTGCGGCGCTCGGCCTGGGAATCATGCGCCACACGCAGGGGCACTTCCGGGGGGCGGGTCGGTGGCTTGCCGAGGCTCAGCTCCACTACGAGCGTCACGACCCCCTCGGTCTGCTCGTGATCACGCACGGGTATCAGGTGGCCGGCGCCTGCGCGATGGATGACGCGGGTGCGGCACGCCTTGCCCTCGACCGCTGCCGCGCCGCGGTGCGGGGCGATCCGCCGCCGCCCAACCAGTTGCCGCACCTCCGCTGGGCGGAGGCCTGGACCGCGGCGGCCGAGGGAGACCCCGCGGGTGGGTGGGGGGGCCTGCTCGACGTGGCCACCGGGCTGCGCTCCTCTCCGTCCGACGTGGCGTTCCTCGCCTACGAGGCGATGCGAATGGGCGCCCCCGCCGCAGCAGTCGCCCCCCTTCTGAGAGAGATGGACGCTCGCAGCGACGCGCGGATGATCACGGCAGCGGTCGCCCACGCCACCGGATTGCTCGATGCCGATGGGACGATGCTCCTCGACGCGGCCGAGCGATTGGAGACGATTGGAGCACTGCGCTACGCGTGCGAAGCCGCTGCTCACGCCGCCCACAGCTTCCTCGACGAGGGCCAGGAGGGTTCCGCGCGCCGCGCCGCGGCCCACAGCCGCCGCCTGTTCGCCGAGGGGGAAGGGGCACGGCCGCCACAAATCGACGGGCTTTCCGGACCGGCCACGGTGCTCTCGGTGCGCGAGGCGCAGCTGGCCGAACTGGCCGCCGCGGGGCTCAGCAACGCCGAGATCGCCGCCCGCCTCGTGCTCTCCGTCCGTACGGTCGAGACGTATCTCTACCGCGCGATGCAGAAGCTCGGCCTCAGCGACCGCCGCGACCTCGCGCACGTCGTCAGCGCGCCGTCGGCGCCGCGCCGGGTCGCGTCGTAGCCGGGCGCGTCTATCCGTAGCGCCGTCCACCTCAGTAGTGGGACGTCGGGTAATGCCGTAGCCGGATACGGATGGCACGGCCGGCCCGTATTGGGACGGTGGGGATCACTGAAAACGCGTCTGCCTCGCAAGAACAGACCTGTGAAACAAACGGAGACCCCAATGTTCCATTCCCGCTCACGTATCTCTTCCTTCAAACTCGCCGGCATCGGGGCGCTCGCCGCCACCGCCTTGGCGGGCGCTCCGGCCGCGCTCGCCGCGACGTCCGGGGGCGCCGCGGCGACGCCGGCCTCCGCGAATGTCGCCAAGAGCGCGCCGTTCACGATTGGCCTCAGCGCGACGACCGTGAAGCCGGGCGCGAAGCTCACCATCTCCGGGCTCGCGTACGCGCGGGCCGGGCTGAACCTGACGATCACGTCCAACGCGATCTCCTCGTCGCGTTCCGTCAACGGCGTCCCGGCCGTGCAGACGCCGGCGCTCGTCGAGGGCATCTACCACACGACGGTCCGGGTTCCGCCCGCGACCGAGCCCGGTGTGTATTCCGTATCGCTGAGCTTCAACAACAAGCAGGTCGCCGCGATCCGCAACCTTCGCGTCGTCTCGCCCGGCTCGTCGACCGGCGGGTCCACGAAGCTCAACCGGTGCGCCGGCATCGGCTTCACCGTCCTGCACAACGACCGCGCCGGCTCCGCGTCCCTCCCTGCCGGCGGCTACACCGTGTCCAGCAACAATATGGATTGCGGGACGGCATCGGCCGACTTCACGAGCTTCCTCGCCGGCGCCGGCAAGCCGATCGCCGGGTGGAACACGACGTCGTCGGCCGCGGGCCGTGCGACGTTTACCCAGCGCAACAGCGGGTTGGCCTTCAGCGTCGCCAAGACTCGTTGACCCTCCGTCGCTGAGTTCCGACCCGCGGCTGCGAGGTCGGGCACGCCGACCGATCGCGTCTCGCTCTCGCCACCGCGCGGGTGCGAGCACGATCGGTGGCTATTGTCCTTGAGCCGGCCCTGAGTGTTCCCACCCGGCGCCGTCGGGATGTCCGCACCCCTATCGAGGCGCGGGGCCTGGACAATGTGGTTGGCTCGGTGCAGAACATGAGCTCATCGACTGCGCTCAAGCGCGTTCAGTCGGATCGACCACCGATCCGGATCGTCCTCGCGGACGACTCTTACCTGGCTCGTCTCGCGCTGAGGCATCTGCTCGAGGGCGAGCCCTCGATGGTCGTGGTGGGTGAGTGCGAGGACACCGAGGGCGTGTCGTCGATGGTCGACGATCAGCGCGCTGACCTGCTGATCACCGACATCCGAATGCCGCCGTCAAACCAGGACGAAGGAATCCAGCTGGCCGCCCGATTGAGGGAGACGCACCCCGCGTTGGCCGTGATCGTGCTCAGTACGTACGCCGACGTGGCCTACGCGCTGAAGCTGTTCGAGGGCGGCTGCGACAGCCGGGGATACCTGCTCAAGGACCGCATTCGCAATCGTAAGCAGGTCCTGGACGCCGTGGTGACGGTGGCGGGGGGCGGCTCGATCACTGATCCGACCGTGGTCGACGAACTCGTGAAAGCACGCATGCGCAGGGCGCGGTCCCCCCTCGAGGAGCTCACCCCGCGAGAGCTCGAGACGCTGGCCCTGGTGGCGGAGGGCCTCAGCAACGCGGACATCGCCGAGGCGCTCGTGCTTACCAAGCGGGCGGTTGAGAAACACGTCAACGCGATCTTCGCCAAGCTTGACCTCGGCGATCCCGACCACGTCAGCCGGCGGGTCAAGGCGGCGCTGCTTTACCTGGCCGATCGAGGCGTGCGCCCGGCCACGACCAGCATGTAGGCGCCGGTTCAGTATTTCGCTTGAACTGAACGCGGCTGCGGTACGATCGCGGTAGGGGATGGGCGGGAGCCCACATTCCGTGATTCCCTGCATTTCCTCGTAAAAGTTGACCGACTTGGTCGCGCACACGAATAGCCGGGCTTCCGCGGGATTCGGTGAAAGGACAGCCTGGCTCGGCTCGTCCGAGATGGCCACTGTGGTGCGGGCGTTCGACTGGGCGAAGACCCCGCTCGGTCCGCTCGAGGCGTGGCCGCAGAGCCTGAAGTCCGCCGCGGCCATCTGTCTGCGTTCGCCGTTCCAGATGGCCATCTACTGGGGAGCTGAGCTCAACTGCATCTACAACGACGCTGAGCGCGAGGTGCTCGGACTCATGCACCCCGGGGCGCTCGGCCTCCCCGCCCGCGAGTTGCTGCGCGATTCCTGGCCGATCGTCGGCCCGCAGTTGCGGGGGGTGATCGAACAGGGGAAGGGCATCTTCCTGGAGGACCAGCCGCTTAGCTTCGATCGACGCGGGCGGCTCGAGGTTTCCTACTTCACCTATTCCTACAGTCCGATCCTGGACGACGACGACGAGGTCGCCGGCGTCCTGTTGGTGACCGAGGACACCACCAAACGGGTGCTGGCCTCCCGGCGATCGGAGGCCGTGAGGGAGATGACCGCGCGTTCGCTGGACGCGCCGACGCCGGCCCGCGCCTGCCTGCTCTCGGCAGACGCGCTGACGAGCGGCCAGGACGTGCCGTTCGCGCTCATCTACCTAGTCGACGGGGTCGGCCGCCTTGCCAGGTGTGTGGCCGCGCACGCGCGGGTCGGGAGTATCGAGGCGACCCGCTCCGCGGTGGCGCTCGACGCGGCCTCAGACGAAGTCGCGTCGCTGTTCCGGGCGCTCACTGCGGGGACGGAGCGCGGAATGCTCGCCCCGGCCCGGCTGTTCGTCACCGCGGCCCAGAGATGGCAGGCGCCCGAGCGGGCGTTCGTGGCCCGAATCGCGGGCGGTGTCGCGGATCCGGTGGATGGTTATCTGATCGCCGGGGTCCGACCAGATCTGGCCTTCGACGAGGACTACGAGAATTTCCTCGAGCTGGCAGCCGTGGCCATCGGGCGCAGTGTGGCGGCGGCGCGGGCGCGTGAGACTCAGCGCCGCCGGGTGAGCGACATCGCGGCGATCGACCGGGCGAAGACGGCGCTGTTCAGCAACGCGTCGCATGAGCTGCGCACGCC
>DATBYI010000770.1:0-11018 GCA_036513815.1 Solirubrobacteraceae bacterium | reverse complement strand
CCCCGCGTAGGATCCGCTCGCCACGCATTCGAGAGGAGCTCGGGAATGGGACTGCACACCTACGGGACGATGGCCGTCGACTGGGAAGAGCGCGTCCGCTTCGATCGGCTGCGCGAGGAGCGCCTGGCCCGGATCGGGCGGCTGCTCGCCGAGTCGTCGCTGGGCGCGCTGCTCTGCTTCGACATGACGAACATCCGGTACATCACGGCGACACACATCGGCACGTGGGCCCAGGACAAGCTGAACCGCTTCTGCCTGCTGCCCCAGAACGACGAGCCGATCATGTGGGACTTCGGGTCGGCGGCGCGCCACCACCAGCTGTACAACCCTTGGCTGGCCGACGGCCGCTCGCGCGCCGGCATTTCGACCCTGCGCGGCGCGATGTCCCCCGAATCGGGCCGGGCCGAGAACGTCGCGGACAAAATCCACGCCGAGCTCGAGCAGCGCGGTCTACTGGGCGAACCGGTCGGGGTTGACGCGGTGGAGCTGCCGGTCCTGTTCGCTCTCCAGGAACGCGGCATCAACGTCGTCGACGGCCAGCAGCTCATGCAGCAGGCACGCGTGATCAAGACGACGGACGAGATCCTCCTCCTGAACCACGCGTGCTCGATGGTCGACGCCGCCTACGAGGAGCTCTACCGGGCGATGCGGCCCGGGATGCGCGAGAACGAGTGCGTCGGCCTGGTCAACAAAGTGCTCTACGACGCAGGATCGGAGTTCGTCGAGGGCGTCAACGCGATCTCCGGCGAGCGCTGCAGCCCGCACCCGCACGTCTACACCGACCGCGCGCTGCGTCCAGGCGACCCGGCGTACTTCGACATCCTGCACAGCTACATGGGTTACCGCACCTGCTACTACCGGACGTTCGCGGTGGCCGGCGCGTCCAAGGCGCTCGTCGATGCCTACAAGCGCTGTCGCTACTACCTCGACGCGGCCATCGCGTTGATCAAGCCGGGCGCCACCACGGCGGAGGTGGTCAGCGTCTGGCCTGAAGCGCAGGAGTTCGGGTTCGCCGACGAGGAGGCGGCGTTCGCGCTCCAGTTCGGTCACGGCGTGGGGCTGTCGATCTGGGAGAAGCCGATCTTCAGCCGGCTCGTGTCGCTCGAGCATCCGGAGGAGATCAAGGAGGGGATGGTGTTCGCGCTCGAGACGTTCTGGCCGGCAAGCGACGGGTGGTCGGCGGCGCGGATCGAGGAGCAGCTGGTGGTAACCGCCGACGGCTGCGAGGTGATCACCCGGTTCCCGGCCGAGGATCTCGTCATTGCCGGCAAGCCGTACTACACCGTCGGCGGGTCGCTCCCGCTCGAACGCGAGGTCACCTCGGAGCGCAACACCGTGCTGAACCACGCTACGCAGGAGGCGGCGCCCGCAGCCGCTTGGGAAGAAACTACGGCATAGACGTAGTTTCTTCCCGAGCCGCCAACCGGGTCATCGCAGGCCGGCTCGTCGCAGGGCGCGCCACAGCTTCTCAGCCGTGAACGGCGGGTCGGGCGCGTCGGCACCGAGCGCGTCGGCGACGGCGTTGGCGATCGCCGCCGGCGTGCCGATCGCTCCGCCCTCGCCGATTCCCTTGGCCCCCAGCGGATTGTTCGGCGAGGGCGACTCCACGAACGCGGTGACGATCGGCGGAACTTCGGTCGCGCCGGGCAGGCTGTACTCGGCGAACGACGCGTTCCGGAGCTGGCCGTCGCCGTCGTGGACGGCCTCCTCCATCATCACGGCGCCGAGCCCCTGAACGATCCCCCCGTACACCTGGCCCTCGGCCAGCAGCGGATTGATGATCGTGCCGGCGTCGTCGACCGCGGCCAGCCGCCGGACGGTCAGCACACCGGTGGTGCGTTCGATCTCGACCGCTGCCGCGTACGCGCCCGAGCCGAACACCATCTCGGACTCGAACCGGACCTCTGCGTCGAGGCCGCCCACCTCCGCCGCGATCTCGGCCAGCGTGAGCGACCGGCCGCACGCAGCGCGCTCGGCCTGCTCGAGGATCTGATCCGCCGCCTGGACGAGCGCGGAGCCCCCCACCGCCACCGAGCGGCTGGCGAACGTCCCGACGCCGGGCGGCACCTCGGCCGTGTCGCCGAAACGCATCTCGATCTCCCCCACCTCGATGCCGAGTCGGTCGGCGACGATCTGGGCGAACGTCGTCTCGTGCCCCTGGCCGTGCGGTGTCGACCCGCTCCGGGCGAGGACGCGTCCGTCCGCGCCTACCGAGATTCGGGCGCTCTCCCAGTTGCCCCCGGCGCGCTCGACGTACATGGCGACGCCGGTGCCGACCACGCGGTCCCCGCCGGCGGCGCGCTCGGGCTCGGACCCCAAGAGCTCGAGGGCCAGATCCAGACAGCGCGCGTAGTCCCCCGAGTCGTAGGTGAAGCCGAGCGCGCTGCGGTGCGGGAGCGAGCGGATGAGATTGCGCCGGCGCAGGGCGACCGGATCGAGACCCAGCCGGCGCGCGGCGAGGTCCACGGTGCGTTCGAGCAGGTAGGCCGCCTCGGGACGGCCGGCGCCCCGGTAGGGCCCTGTGGGGACCTTGTCGGTGCGCGCGCCACGTATCGACACGGACGCCGCGGGGATGTCGTAGCAGCCCGTCATGAGCATCGCAGCGGTGACGGGTGGAATCGCCGTCGTCGGCAGCAGGTACGCGCCAAGGTCGGCCAGGATCGAGCCCCTCAAGGCCAGGATGCGACCACTGGGGTCAAGCCCAAGCTCGACCTCCGCCTCGACGCCCCGGCCCTGGTAGGCCGCGAGGAAGTTCTCGACCCGGTCCTCGATCCACTTCAAGGGCCGACCGGTCTCCATCGCCGCCACGGCGAGCACGACGGCCTCAACCGGGATCACCCCCTTGCTCCCGAACGCGCCACCGACGTCCGCCACCACGACTCGGAGCTGCTCCGAGGAGCGATCCAGGGCGTGCATCAGCTGGGCCAGCGGGCGGTGCGGATCCTGCGCGGACGCCCATACGGTGACCACATCCGAGCCCTCGTCGTAGGCGACGACGACGCCCCGCGGCTCGATCGGCGCGGCGATGAGCCGGGGGATCCGGTAGCGGGCGGCCACGCGGTGCGCCGCCGCGCCTAGCCCGCCTTCGACGTCCCCCGCGCTCCGTTCCCAGCGCATCAGCGTCTCGGGCGCCTGGCGCGGATCGACCACCGCGGGCAGAGCGTCGTACTCGACCACTACGAGCTCGGCCGCGTCCACTGCCTGCGCGCGTGTCTGCGCCACGACCGCCGCCACGGGCTGGCCCGCGTAGCGGGCCTCGTCCGAGGCCAGGATCGGGTGCGGCAGATCCGCCAGCTCGGCCCCGTCTGGAACGCTCACCGGAAGCTCGCGCACACGGCCGCGTAGATCCGCGGCCGTGAAGACGCGCAGGAGCCCGGGCGCGCTCGGCGGGACGTGGATCCCGACGATCCGCGCCCGCGCTTCGTGGCTGCGCACGAACACAACGTGCGCGAGGCCGGGGACATCGATGTCGTCGACGAAGCGACCGTGTCCGCGCACGAGCGGCAGATCCTCGCGCCGGCGCAATGGCCGGCCGATCATGCAGCCGCAGCCAGCCGCTCGGCCATCCAATCTCCCACCAGCGGGCGGTAGCGGTAGGGCACGTTGCTGCACACGTGGGAGCCGTGCTCGTACAGGACGAACGAGGCGTTGGGGGTCTCGCGCGCGGCGCGTTCGGTCTGCTCCCACGGGACGATGCGGTCGAGCGCACCGGTGACGTAGAGGGCCGGCTGGCGGACGCGTGACGCCACGCCCCCGAGGCTCAGCTCGTGCGCACGCTCGCGCGCGTCGCGCTCGTCACTCGCGCCGGACTTGACGGCGAACGCCTCGCGGGTCAGTGCCGGCAGCCCGTCCCACGTCTCGCCGAAGTCGTAGGGGCCGCTGATCGCCGCCACCGCCCGGATCCTCGGCTCGAACGCCGCCGCGCGCGGCGCGTAATAGCCGCCGAGGCTGACGCCCGCCGCACCGATGCGGTCGAGCTCGAGCCCGGGGTCGGACCGAACGGCGAGCGCGTCGAGCAGGACGGCGACCGCGGCCTCGTAGTCGGATCGAATCGGGAGCGAGAAGCCGGTCTCCCCCTGCCCCGGACCATCCATCGAGAGCGTCGCCATCCCGCGGGCCAGGAATACGTTCTCCCAGTGGAAGAACTCCTCCTTGGTCGAGTCGAGCCCCGGGATCAGCAGCACGAGCGGCGAGGGCGTCACTCGTGCCGGCCGGCGAAGGTTGGCGGCGATCAGACCGCCGTCGAGCCGCGCCTCGATCCGCTCCGCCGTTCGGTCCAGATGGGCATGGGCGCGCGCCAGCATGGCGATCGAGCGCTCGGTGGCGGCGCGGTGCGCGACCGCGTCGAGCACCCACACGAACTTCGCGAAGTGCAGGCACAGCGCCGCGTGGAGATAGGCCTCGCCCGCGCTTTTACCCCGCCCGAGGCTTTCGGCCTCGTGCGCCAGCAGGAGGTGCTCATCGGCGGTAAGACTCCACGCCGCCAACCACTCCTCCCAGCGCTCGATCCGCGCGGTCGTGCGGACCAATTCGTTGTAGTCGACGCCCGCGCTGATTATGCGTGGCGCCCAGTGCTCGATGGCGGCCCGGACCCGCGCGTCGGGCATCAGCCCGCGGCGGGGTGGGCGACACCGGAGACGGCGCCGCCGAGGTAGAGCGAGCCGATCTCCGGGTGCTCGAGGATCTCGCGACCGGTGCCGGTCAGCCGGACCGTGCCGTTCTCGAGCACCAGGCCGCGCGTCGACAGCTTGAGGCCGGCCCGGGCGTTCTGCTCAACCAGGAGGATCGTCCGACCTTGCTGGTTCATCATCCGAATCATCCGAAAGACGATCCGGCGTGTGGGCGGATCGAGCCCGATCGACGGCTCGTCGAGCACGATCAGGGACGGATCGAGCATCAGGCTGCGCGCGAGCTCGACGAGACGCTGCTGCCCCCCCGACAGGCTCCCCGCCTTGTCGCGAGCGCGCTCGCGCACGAGCGGGAACATCTCCTCGACCTCGTCGCGCCGGCGGCGCACGAGCGCGGCGTCCCTCACCGTGAACGCTCCCATCTCGACGTTCTCGCGCACGGTCATCTCCGGGAACAGGCTGTGGGCCTGGGGCACCAGGACGACTCCTTTGCTGATGATCTGGCGCGGCGCGAGCCCGACCAGCGAGTCTCCGCGGAACGCGATCTGACCCCGGCGCGGGTGCAGGATGCCGCTGATCGTCGCGAGCAGGGTCGACTTTCCCGAGCCGTTGGGACCGACGATGCACATGATCTCGTGCGCGGCGACCGTGAACGAGACACCCTTCAGGATGTCGCCGCCGCCGTAGCCGGCGGTGACGCCGTCCACCTCGAGCAGCACCTCGCCGGCCGGCGCCGGCTGGCCGGGATGGGCGGGTGGGATCCCATTCCCGGAGCTAGTAGTCATCGTCGTCGTCGCCTCCGCCGAGATAGGCGTCAAGCACGGCGGGATTCGAGCGCACCGTCTCGGGCGGCCCGGTGACCAGGGTCCGCCCCTGGTGCAGCACGGTCACCTCGTGGCACAGCCCCATCACGAACTCCATGTTGTGCTCGACGACGAGGAACGTCTTGCCCGCGCGGTTCAGGTCGCGGATGCGCTCGGTCAGCTGGTTGATCAGCGTCGGGTTGACGCCCGCGGCGGGCTCGTCGAGGAGCAGCACGGCGGGGTCGGCCACGAGCAGCGAGGCAAGCTCGAGCAGCTTCCGCTGGCCGTAGGAGAGGTTGCCGGCCGGGACGTTCGCGAGCCGCTCGAGACCGACGAACTCGAGCAGCTCGAGCGCCCGGCCGCGCTCCGCGGCCGAGCCGGCTGCACGCGCCACCCCGCGCAGCCAGCCCTCTTGACGCTGGGTCGCGACGAGCATGTTCTCGAGCACAGTGAGCCGGAAGAACAGCCGCGTGATCTGGAACGTGCGTCCGATGCCGAGGCCGAACACCTTCTCGGGCGTGGCGCGGGCGATCGACTGACCGTCGAAACGGATCTCCCCCCCGCTGCAGCGCTCGTAGCCGGTCATCACGTTGAAGAGCGTCGTCTTGCCGGATCCGTTCGGCCCGATCAGCCCCGAGATCGAGCCCTCGGGCACCGACAACGACGCCTCGGACAGCGCCTGCAGGCCGCCGAACGACTTGGATACGGCCTCGGCTTCGAGCAGCGTGGTCATCCGACTCCCGCCGGCCTGACGACGTCCGGGGCGGGCGACGCGGACGGTACCGGTCCGGACTCCCCTGAGCCCGGACCCCCTGCGGAGGCGCGAGAGCGCCGGCGGGCGATCAGCTCCTCGACGCTCGGAATCACTCCGCGCGGCAGGATCAGCACGACGGCCAGGAACAGCGCGCCGTAGATGATCAGGTACACCTGGCTGGCGCCGGACTGCAGGGTGAAGTACTGCTGGAGCGACTCGAGCACCAGCGCCCCCAACAGCGGCCCGACCACGGTCCCCAGCCCGCCGATGAACGCCATCAGCGCGATCGACAGGTCGAACAGCGGGTCGAAGGCGAACTGAGGAAAGATCTGTCCGAGGAAGTAGGCGTACAGCCCGCCGACCATGCCCACCGGGATGGCCGAGAGCACGAACGCGACGAGCTTCACGCGCCCCACCCTCACGCCCAGGCCTCGCGCGCGCTCCTCGTCGTCGCGGATGGTCAGGAGCTGGAGGCCGAAGCGCGAGCGACGCACGAGCCAGGACAGCAACACGGTGAAGACGAGGACCACCGCCGTCACCCAATAGAAGTTGTCGTTGTAGGCCTTCACGCCCCACAGCGGGGTCGGTGGCTGGAGTCCCGAGGTGCCGCCGGTGAAGCCGAGATTCGCTGCCGCGAGCTGGAAGATGAACATGAAGGCGATCGTGATCACGACGAAGGTGTGGCGTCGTGCGCGCAGCGCGATCAGCCCGGTGGGGATCGCGACCAGCCCGGCCACGATCCCCGCCACCGGCACCAGCGCGAAGATCCCCCACCCCGCCTTGAACCCCAGGTGGTTGGCCAGCAGCGTGAGCGCGTACGCGCCGGTGCCGTAGTAGACCGCGTGCCCGAGGGCGATATAGCCCGAGTTACCCGAGAAGATGTTCCACGCGCATGCGGACACCATGAAGATCAGGGTGAACTCGGCGACCGACGTGTCGGTCGGATTGCTGAAGACGAGCGGGAACCCGCCCAGGATCACCAAGGCGACCGCCACTCCGAGCGCGCGCACCGGAACGCGCGCGGTCATCCGGGCGGGGATCTCATCCTTCATTGCGCCCGGACCGCCGCCTTCCCGAACAGCCCATTGGGCATGAACGAGAGCACGACGACCAGCGACGCGTAGTAGACGAGCGTAGCCCACACGGGTGACCACACGACCGCGACGACGTCCTCGAGCGTGACCATGAACAGGGCGGCGACCAGTGCGCCGCCGATGCTTCCGAGGCCTCCCAGGATCACGATCGAGAGCAGGCGCGAGATCAGGTCATAGCCGCTCGAGGGGTTGAATGCGTTCGTCGCGCCGAACACCATGCCGCCGGCTGCGGTCACCGCCACGCCGATCCCCACCGACACGGCGCGGACCCGGCTCACGTTGACGCCGATCAGCTCCGCGGCCGTGCGGTTCTGCAACGAGGCGCGCACGCCCCGCCCGAACTGGGTCCGGTAGAGCACGAAGTAGAGCGCGGCGAGCAGGGCGACGGCGAGGATGAAGCCGAACACGTAGATGTAGGGCAGGTAGAAGCCGAGCACGTGGAAGGTGCTGTCGACGTAGGAGGCGTGCAGCTGTACGTAGTCCACGCCGAAGGTGACACTCAGCACGCCCTCGATGATGATCGCCACCGCATAGGTGACGAGGATCGACATCGCGGTGCGGTCGCGATCGTGCAGGCGGCGCATGAACGCCCACTCGATCGCCACACCGAGCACGAAGAAGGCCGGCACGGTGATCAACAGGCCGAGGAACAGGTCGATCCCGAGGTGGGTCGAGAGCTCGTAGCTCATATACGCCCCGAGCACGACGAGCGCCCCCTGGGCGATGTTGATGATGTCCATCACCCCGAAGACGAGCGTCAAACCCGCCGCCATCAGGGCATAGACCCCTCCCGTCAGGATGCCATCGATGACTGCCTTGATGAGTGAGGTGAAGCTCAGTGATCCTCCCCGTAGGTACGGTCGCGCCTAGCCCCAGTTGGGCTTCGGGTACTCGGGCGCCTTCGAGCCGGTGGCGCCGACCGGCAGGACCTGGACGAGGTTGCCCTTCTGCCACTGGAACGCGAATGCCGCGGCGGCGCCATTCTCACCGAGCGAGTCGAACTTCACCGGGCCCTGCACGCTCTGAAGTGTGACCCCGCTGTGCAAGTAAGCGATGATCTTTGAGTTATCGAGGCTGTGCGTCGCGTTGACCGCCTGCGCGACGATCTGACCCACCGAGTAGGCCTCGGCGACGTCGGCGTTGACGTCCGAGGCGCTCCCGCCGTACTTGGACACGTACTCGCTCACCATCTTCTGGCTCTGGGCGTTCGTGTAGCCGGGGTACCAGCCGTTCGGGACCATGATCCCCTCGGCATTCGACGCTCCGCCGATCGCCTTCAGGAACGCGGCACCCTGATCGGGACCCGCGGTGGCGATGAACGCCTTCGGGCTGTAGTGCTGCTGGATGAACGTGTGGATGAACGCCGACACCGTCGGCACGTCGACCGATCCGAGCAGGAACGCCTGCGCCTTCGTGCTCGCCACGCTGGTGGCGATCGGGGCGTAGTCGGTCACCTCGGCCGGGAACACCTTGTTGTAGAGGATCTTGATCCCGGCCGACTGGAGGATCTTCTGGGCGAGTGGGAGCTGCGGCTGCGTGAAGGGGTCATCACTCGTGGCGATCGCCGCCGTCGTCGGCCGCTCGGAGGCGGGCAGCGACGCGATCCAGTGCGCGAACGGAACCAGGTTGTCGATCACGGGCAGGCTCACGTCGAAGATGTTGTGCAGGCCGTTCCCGAACGCCGCCGGGGCACCCCCCGCCCCCTCGACGAAGGCATAGCCGTACCGGTTCACGACCTTGGAGGAGGGCACGGTGAGCAACGTCGAGAACGGACCGAACACGAGCTGGTCATGGTCGGAGGAGATCAGCTTCGTGTAGTTGGTGACGACCTGCGCCGGGCTCGACGAGTCGGAGATGATGTCGAGCTTGACCGGGCGGCCGAGCAAGCCGCCGGCGGCGTTCTGGTCGGCGGCCCACAGCTGGTAGCCCTTCTCGAAGGCCTGACCGTCAGCGGAAAAGTCCCCCGACAGGGACAGCGACGCGCCGATCGAGATCGGCGACTTGGTGCTCGAGCTGGCGCTGCTCGAGCTCGCCCCGCCGCTCGCGGAGGCGCTCGAGCTCGAGCTCGAGCCTCCACACCCGGCGACGAATGCGGCGATCGCGGCAACGGCCGCAGCCCGCAAAGTCCAAGCCCTTCGCGACCTCGTCATCTGGACCCTTCTCCTCCCGGCGCTCGTGGCGTCGATGTGCGAACAGTGAACCGAGTACTCAGCCCAGCTCGGAGTGGCGCGTGTAGACGGCCCTCTCCCGAGCCGACTGCAAACGTTTGCTGCAATCGTGTGCGACGTTATCGTCGTCACTGTGAGGTGTCAAGGGAGGCCGTGTTGCGATTCTGCTTTGCGGCGCTGGTTGTTCGTACCTTTGGCGCGCGCACGGGAGGTTGGCTTTGAGGATCCGGCGGGCCGCCGCGCCGGCGCGGTGGACCCCCGCACGACGAGCTCTGGAGCGAGTAGAAGCTGGCGCGGCGGGGCCGGGCGCTCCTGGAGCTGCTCGAGCATGAGCGCGGCCGCGGTGGCCCCGAGCTCGTAGTGAGGAACGCGAACCGTGGTCAGGGGCGGGCGGAAGCGGTCGACGAACGGCATGTCGTTGTAGCCGACCACCGATACGTCGTCGGGACAACACAGGCCCCGCTCCTCCAGCGCGTCGTAACAGCCGAGCGCCAGCAGGTCGTTACCGGCGACGATCCCGGTGAAGTCGCGCCGGCGGTCGAGCAGCGCGCCGCAGCAGCGGGCGCCCTCCCGCGCGGTGAACGCCTCGCTGAAGACGATCAGCCCCTCGTCGGGTTCGATGCCGCCCGCCTTCATCGCGTCGACGAAGCCCTGGTGGCGGCACCAGCCCGTGTAGAGCGTCTGCGACCCGGCCAGGTGCGCGATCCTGCGGTGCCCGAGCTCGATCAGATGCTCGACGGCGAGACGGACCCCCTCGTGGTCGTCGCCCGTGACGGCCGGGATCGCGTCGCTGTCCACGCGGCGGTTGACGAGCACGAGCTTCGGTCCCGACTCAACCCGATCGGCCAGCAGCCAATGGTCGCGGCGCGCGGTGGCGGCGATGAACCCGTCGACCTGCCGCGCGCTCATCGCCTCATAGGAGACGCGCTCGCGCTCGGAGTCGTTGTCGGTGTTGGCGATCAGTGGGGTGTATCCCGCCTCGCGCAGCCCGTCCTCGATCCCGCGCACGACCGCGGCGAACAACGGGTTGAGCAGGTCCGGAACGAGTACTCCAATCGTGTTCGACCGGTTCGTCCGCAGACCTCGGGCGATCGGGTTCGGCCGGTACCCGAGTTCCTGCGCCGCGGCGAGGACCCGGCGCGCGGTGCGCTCGTTGACCAACCCGCGCGTCTGTGGGTTCAACGCGCGAGACACGGTCCCGGGGTGCACCCCGGCAACCTTCGCCACGTCTCGCAGCGTCGCCGGTGTCGCCATCGTGGGTGAAGTATGCACTCGTTTGCAGCCGCTGCATCCGCTGCAGCCGCTGCGGCTGCTCACCCCATTGGCACCCCGCGCTCTTCCCACCCTGCCGGCCAGCAACGGTAACCGGTCGCGAGGGGTGCCAATGGGGTGCCGCAGCCTCCGCTCAAGCTTGTGGTACCCGTCGGGTCGGTCCCACAAGGCTCGTTTGAAAAGCCGGGAAGCGAACGGGTCTGCTTCCAGCTTTACGGCGAGAGCGAGAGCGGCACGGAGCTGGTCGCGTGGAGGCCTGGCTCGCGGCCCGGGGGGGTTTGGGTTGGCGGGGGCGGGGT
>DATBYI010000769.1:0-4017 GCA_036513815.1 Solirubrobacteraceae bacterium | reverse complement strand
GAGGTCGTCGCCGGCGTCCCCCCGCACGTTTCCATCGGGGGTTACAACCTCGGCGTCTCGTCGCACTCCCCGCACCCGCAGCTCGCGTTCGACGCGGTCCAGTGCCTTACCCAGGAAGCCCCCGAGATCACCTACGCGGTCAAGGGCGGCCTTGCCCCGGTCAGAGGAGCCGTGTACAACATCCCGTCATTCGAGAAGCTCTATCCCTTCCACGCCCTGATCGAGAACCAGCTCAAGACCTACGGCATCCGGCCCCAGACGCCGGCCTACGCCGACGTGACACTGGCAATCCAAAAGGCGCTTTCGCCGACATCGAGCATCAACCCGAACACCGTGGTGAGCACGCTGCGTCACGAGGTTAAGCTGTCGCTCTCCTCCTCGGCCCTGCTATGAGCACCGGTACTGTCACCGCACCTGCCCCCGCCGCGTCACGCCGCCGTCGACGCCACCTCACCGAGCGCACCCGCGCCGAGCGGCGCCTCGCGGCATGGCTGATCGCGCCTGCCGCGATAGTGATGATCGCGGTAACCGCGTACCCGGCCATCGCCACGGTCATTCTGTCACTCCAGCGCGCCGATCTTCGCTTCCCGAACGCGAACAAGTTCGTCGGGCTCTCGAACTACGGTCACGTTCTCTCCGCCCCGGTGTGGTGGCAGGACGTGTTCCACACCGCCATCATCACGGTGATTGCGGTGAGCTGCCAGTTCGTGCTCGGGATGCTCCTGGCGCTCGCGATGCATCGCACGCTCGTCGCCCGCGGGCTGTTGCGGTCGGTCGCGCTGATCCCGTACGGGATCGTCGCGGTGGTTGCGGCCTACTCGTGGAACCTCGCGTGGTCGCTTGGCAACGGCGGCTGGATTCCCCATCTGCTCGGCCTCTCCAGCGATCCGCTCAGCCACACTTTCGGCAGCTACGTGGCCATCATCATCACCGAGGTGTGGAAGAACACGCCGTTCATGGCGCTTTTGCTGCTGGCGGGGCTCGCGCTCGTCCCCGACGACCTGCTCGAGGCGGCGAAGGTCGACGGAGCCACCGCCTGGCAGCGGTTCGTCCGCATCACGCTGCCGCTGATGAAGCCCGCGATCTTCGTTGCGCTTCTGTTCCGCACGCTCGACGAGTTCCGGATCTTCGACGTGATCTACATCTTCAACCAGGGCGCCGAAGGAACGGAGTCGATCTCGATGCTCAACTACTCGACACTGCTTGACCGGCTCAACTTGGGACTGGGTTCAGCGGTCTCGGTGCTGCTGTTCCTGTTCGTTGGACTGATCGCGCTCCTCTTCCTTGGGGTCTTCGGCGCCGCCGCCAGGCCAGGGAGCGCAAAATGAGCGTCGACGCGGCGGCAGCCGGTCGCACGAGTGGTACCCGCAGCGGCGGGCGGGGCGGCTTCGTGAGCGAGCACACCAAGCGCACGGTTGGCTGGTCCGGAGCGCTGGTAGTCGTCCTCGTCGGTTCGCTCGTCCCGGTGCTGTGGATCGTGTTCCTGTCGCTGAAGACCTCCGCGACGGCGACCGACGGAAGCTTCATTCCCCACCAGTGGACGCTGAAGAACTACTCGCAGATCTTCAGCTCGAGCGTCTTCACCGACGCGCTTCGTAACTCGATCGGGATCGCACTGATCGCCACCACGATCGCCGTCGTCCTTGCCTGCTCGGCCGCCTACGCGATCGCACGCCTCGACTTCCCAGGCAAACAGTTGATCCTCCTGATATGTCTGGCTGTCGCGCTGTTCCCGCAGATCTCGCTGGTCGGTCCGCTCTACAACCTGTGGCGCCAGATCGGCCTCTACGACACGTGGCCCGGACTGATCATCCCGTACATGGTGTTCGCGCTGCCGCTGTCAATCTACGTCCTCTCCGCGTTCTTCCGGGAGATTCCGTGGGAGCTTGAACAGGCGGCCCAGGTCGACGGCGCAACGCCGTTTCAGGCCTTCATCAAGGTGATCGCGCCACTCGCGATGCCCGGGATCGTCACCACCTTCATCATCGTGTTCCTCATCTGCTGGAACGACTTCGTGTTCGCGATCTCACTGACCTCGACGACCGCTGCGGAGACGGTGCCCGCGGCAATCGCCCAGTTCCCCGGCGTCTCCCAGTTCTCGGTGCCCTACACGGATATCGCCGCCGCCGCCGTGGTGGTGACCGTGCCGGTGATGATCTTGGTGCTGGTGTTCCAGAGGCGGATCGTGGCGGGTCTGACGGCGGGCGCGGTCAAGGGATAAAGAAAGGGAGTTTCACTGGCATGGCCGAGATTGAGTTCGACGATGTAACCAAGCGTTACGCGGACGGCTTCGAAGCCGTCAAGCACATGAACCTCGACGTCCCCGACGGAGAGCTCATGATCCTCGTCGGGCCGTCCGGCTGCGGCAAGTCGACCGCGCTGCGGATGGTGGCCGGCCTCGAGGACATCTCGGAAGGTGACCTCAAGATCGGCGGCCAGGTTGTCAACGACCGCGCCCCAAAGGATCGCGATATCGCGATGGTGTTCCAGAACTACGCGCTGTACCCGCACATGACCGTGCGCGAGAACATGGGGTTCGCGCTGAAGCTCGCCAAGGTCCCCCAGGAGGAGATAAACAGCAAGGTGGAAGAGGCCGCGAAGATCCTCGACCTCCAACAGCATCTCGATCGCAAGCCGGCCAACCTGTCCGGGGGCCAGCGCCAGCGGGTGGCTATGGGGCGCGCAATCGTCCGTAACCCCTCCGTGTTCCTGATGGACGAGCCCCTCTCGAACCTCGACGCCAAGCTCCGCGTCCAGATGCGGACCGAGATCTCGCGCATCCAGCAGCGGCTTCAGACGACGACGATCTACGTCACCCACGACCAGACCGAGGCGATGACGTTGGGCGACCGCATCACCGTGATGCGCGCCGGCGTCCTCCAGCAGGTCGGGCCACCGTCCGAGTTGTACGGCCACCCCAATAACCTGTTCGTCGCCGGTTTCATCGGTTCCCCGTCGATGAACTTTCTCGCCGGCGAGATCAGTGGCGAGAACGTGCACCTGCCGATCGGCGACGTTCGCATCCCTGATGAGCTCCGGCGCCGGCTCGAGTCCGGACCGGGCGGCGGGCGCCGCGGCATCGTCGCCGGTCTGCGCCCCGAGCACTTCGAGGATGCAAGCCTCGTGGCCGACCGCTCCCGCGGTGTCACCTTCAAGACGAAGATCGACGTGCTCGAGTCGATGGGCTCGGAGTTCTACGCCTACTTCGTCGTCGAGTCCGAGGGGGTGTCCTCCCGCGAGCTCGACGAGATCGCGCAGGATGCCGGCGGTGCGGATCTCCCGAGCACCGCGGGAGGTGTTCAGATCACCGCGCGGCTGAGCGCCGAGAGCAAGGTCAAGCAGGGCGCCGAGGCTGAGTTGTGGTTCGACTCGACTCACCTGCAGCTCTTCGACCTCGACTCCGGCCGGAGCCTGCTCGCGCGCAACGGTGCGCCGCAGTCGGCGCAGGCTCCGGTCACGAGCGCGCCGGAAACCGCCACCTAAGCAAGCGCCGGCACCTGAGCCGGTCCGACCGGGCTAACCTCAGGCCAAATGCCCGAGCCTCGCTCCACCGGGCTGTCGGGTCTCGACGCGCAGCACGACTTCATCCGCGCGCGCCGCCGTGCGACCATCGCCAAGTTGATGGCCCGCCTGCGAGGGGAGCCCGACGACGTCGCGGTCGTGCTCCCCTACGAGGAGGTCATCGAGGCGCTCGGCTTGGCCAGCGAGAATTCGCTCGGTCTCCGGGTGGTCCCCCTCGAACAGATCGTCGGCTCGGTCGGCCGCGGGCGGGACTTCGACCGTCGCTTTCGCCCCACCTCCGGACGCTCACGCGGGCGCTGGGAGCAGATCGCCGCCGCCGCCCGGCGGGGCGAGTCGTTTCCGCCGGTCGACCTCGTCAAGGTGGGACACCTCTACTTCGTCCGCGACGGTCACCACCGTGTGTCGGTCGCACGCGCACTCGGCCGCAGCGACATAGACGCCTATGTCACCGAGGTCAAGACGCGAGTCGACGCCGACAAGGCGCTGAAGCTCTCA
>DATBYI010000768.1:0-5536 GCA_036513815.1 Solirubrobacteraceae bacterium | reverse complement strand
CCGCGCTCGACCGGCCCGAGCTGTGGTTCTTCTGGGGTCCGTACGGGCTGTACCTGTTCTGGCGTGACCCCGGCGCGCGCCGCCTCGTCGTGGCGCTGTTCGCGCTCATCCCAGTGCTCTGGTTCCTCCCCGAGCTGTGGGGTTCGGGCCATCTGCTCCGCGGCGTCACCCGCGCCGAGCACCCCCGCTCCAACAGCGCCGCGTTCGCCAAGTGCCCGGTGTGCACCGTGTTCACCAAGGAGGCGTGGCCGACCGTGCTGAACCGGGTGAAGGTGGCGGGCATCATCGCGATGGTGGCGGCCGCCTTCGGCCTGTGGCGCACCCGTGGCGTCTGGTGGCCGAGCATCCGACGGCGCGACGGCGCGACGGCGCCAGAAGCGCTCGATCCCGGCATCCAGGCGCGGACCTGGGTGCTCGCGCTGGGTCTCTTCGGCCTCGTGTGGTGGTTCGGGATCTCGCTCGAGACGCAGGCCGGTTTCTCCGGCAACAACCGCTACCTGGTGCTCGGCACGGCTCCCGTCGCGATCGTCGGCGGGATCGCCTGGGGGTGGTTCATGGGCAGCCTGGCCCGGCTGTGGCGTTGGCTGGGCGAGCGCTGGGCCGCCCTGCGCCCGGTGGCCACCGCACCGCTCAGCGCCGCTGCCGGCATCGTCGTGGGTCTCGCCTTGTTCCTCGCCGTGCCGCCCTGGATCGGCCAGAACATCGTCAGCCTGCCGAGGACCCATCACGCGCTCGTCTACCAGGCGCGTCTGCGCTCTGACCTGACAGCGGCCGTACGCGCCGCCGGCGGCTCACACGCGCTGCTCGACTGCGGGTCGGTGATGACCGAGGGCTTCCAGGTGCCGATGGTGGCGTGGACGCTCGACGTCCACACGCTGCGGGTCGAGGCCGAGCCGGCCAACCTGGCCGGTCCACCCTGGCCGAACGTGATCCTTCAGACCCGCGCACAATCGAACTCGACCCTGTTGCCGACGCCCCAGCAGATCATCGCCTGGGAGCACGACGGCGCCCACTACCGGCTGATCGCGCACGTCCGGACCTTCCGGGTGTTCTCGACCTGCGCAAGCAAGGTGGCCGGCTAGATGGCGACGGCCACCGCGCCGCCGGGCGGGATCCCGCGCATACGCGACATAAAGACGCCGAAGCGGCTCGAGAACGTGCCGGTGTGGGCAAGCACGACGGTCTTCCTGGTCGTGCTCATGGCGATCTCCGCGTTCCTGCGTACGCGCTACATCAATGCGCCGGTCGGGCAGTTCTGGGAGGACGAGGCGATCACCACCGGCATCGCCTCGCACTCGCTGAGCGCGATCCCCGGGATCCTGCGCCACGACGGCTCGCCGCCGCTCTTCTACCTGCTGCTGCACTTCTGGATTGGCTGGTTCGGCGCGAGCGAAGGGGCCGCCCACTCGCTGTCCCTCGTGTTCGGGCTGCTCACTATCCCCGCCGGCCTGTGGGCGGGCTGGAGCCTGTTTGACCGCCGCACCGGCATGTACATGGCGGTCCTGTGCGCGTTCAGCACGTTCCTGACCGCGTACGCCCAAGAGGCGCGGATGTACGAGCTGATGGGCTTGCTCGGGATCATCGAGACGGCGGCGTTCATCCACGCCTTCGTCTACCGGCGCCGGCGCTACCTGATCGTGTTCGCCGTGTGCGAGGCGCTGATGCTCTACACGCACGCGTGGGGCATCTTCTTCGCCGCCGGCTCGGTCGTGGCGCTCATCCCGATCTGGCTCGCGAGCGATGACCGTCGCGGCATCGTGCGCGACGCCGTGCTCGTGTACGTCGGCGCGGCGGTCCTGTTCCTGCCGTGGGTGCCGAACTTCATCTATCAGGCGACCCACACCGGCGCGCCGTGGGCTCCGACGATCCGATTCGGCGTCCCCGTGCTCCTCTCGCGCGACCTGCTCGGCGCCGATCGGATCACCGTCACCTTGCTCGTGGCCTGGATCGTCGGGCTCGCGCCGCTCTTCACCAAGCGGCTACGCCGCACGCCCGAGGGGACGATCATGTGGTCGCTGATCTGGCTGATCGCCGGCACGCTGATCATCGCCTGGCTCGCCTCGCAGATCACGCCAGCGTTCGTGGCGCGCTACATGGCGCCGATCCTGGCCGCGATCCTGCTGCTGGCGGCCTGGGGCGCGGCGCGGTCGGGGGTGCTCGGGCTCGTGCTCGTCGCGCTCGTGATCGCGTTCGTCGTGCACCCGTCCTCGTACGCGCCGCGCTACAAGAGCGACATGATGGACATCAGCGGCGAGGTGACGCCGCTGCTGCACCGGGGCGACCTCGTGGTGAGCGCGCAGCCGGACTCAACGCCCTTGGCCTGGTACTACCTGCCGGCCGGTCTCAAGTACGCGAGCACGATCGGGCCGGTCAAGGACCCCAGCTACATGGACTGGGTGTACGCGCTCAAGCGCCTGCAGAACGCGCCTCCCGCGGCGACCCTCGATCCGCTGGTTGCTAGCCTCAGGCCGGGACAGCAACTGCTGTACGTGCGGCCGTTGACCGAGGGTCAGAACAACTGGAAGTCGGCCTGGACATCCCTGATCCGGCGGCGGGCGGCACAGTGGGGGCAGATCCTCCAGGACGACGTCGCGAGCGGCGTGCTGAAACCGGTGGCGTATGCGCCGCACAACTACCGTGGAGCCAGCATCCTCGCCTACAGCGCCGTCCTGTATCAGAAGGTTTCCTGAGATCCCCCCGTCATGACCGAGCCGAGCTCCCCCTCCAACCGCGAAGCCTCCGGTCCGGGCGCGGACATCACTCCTGAGCGGCCGGTGCTCGCGCTGGGTGGCGGCCCGGCCGGCCTCACGGCTGGCTATCTGCTCGCCAAGCAGGGCAAGCCGGTGATCGTGCTCGAGTCGACCGACCAGGTCGGTGGCATCGCGCGGACGGAGGTGCGCGACGGTTATCGCTTCGACCTCGGCGGCCACCGCTTCTTCACCAAGGTCAAGGAAGTCGACGACCTCTGGCACGAGATCATGGGTGATGAATTCCTCAAGCGGCCGCGCCAGTCACGCATCTACTGGAACGACAAGTTCCTCGAGTACCCGCTCCAAGGGATGGATGTGATCAGGAAGCTGGGTTTCGTCGAGCTGACGCGCTGCATGGCCTCGTACCTGTGGGCCACGGTCAAGCCGAAGGGCCGGGAGGACACCTTCGAGGAGTGGGTCTCCAATCGCTTCGGCAAGCGGCTCTACCACCACTTCTTCAAGACCTACACGGAGAAGCTGTGGGGCGTGCCCACGGACGAGATCCGCGCCGAGTGGGCGGCCCAGCGGATCAAGGGACTCTCGTTCTTCTCCGCCGCCAAGGCGGCCTTCTTCGGCAACAAGGGCAACAAGATCAAGTCGCTGATCAGCGAGTTCAACTACCCGCGCTACGGACCGGGCCAGATGTGGGAGCTGATGGCCTCCGAGATCCGCGCGCAGGGGGGCGAGGTTCGCTTGAACGCGCCCGTGACCCGGATCCGGATGGACGGCTCACGGGTCGCCGAGGTGGTGGCCGGCGGCGAGACGCTCACCCCTTCCTACGTGATCTCCTCGCTCCCGCTCCGGACCACCGTGGGGATCGCCGATCCTGAGGCTCCGGGCGAGGTCCGCGATGCCGCGCGGGGTCTGCGCTACCGCGAGTTCCTGACCGTCCTCTTGGTCATCGAGGGCGAGGATCTCTTTCCCGATAACTGGATCTACATCCATCAGCCGGGCGTGCAGGTCCTGAGGATTCAGAACTTCAAGTCGTGGAGCCCGTGGATGGTGCCCAACAAAGACGACGCGTCGATCGGGATGGAGTACTTCTGCTTCGAGGGCGACGAGCTTTGGAACATGGACGATGACGACCTGGTGGCGCTGGCCAGCGCGGAGATCGAGAAGCTTCACCTCGCCAAGGCCGCCAACGTTAAGTTCGGCTTCGTCGCCCGGGTGCACAAGGCCTATCCGATCTACGACGTCGAATACGGCGAGCGCGTGGCGACGATCCGCGACTGGCTGGCGGGCATCTCGAACCTGATCCAGGTCGGGCGCAACGGGCTGCACCGCTACAACAACTCGGATCACTCGATGCTGACGGCGATGCGCGCGGTCGACAACATCCTCCTCGGAACCCATCACGACATCTGGGCGGTGAACGCCGAGAGCGTCTACCACGAGGAGGACGTTCCGGATGAGCAGCCGTATCGCGAGGCGCCCGAGACGCCGGCGATGGAGCGGCCGCTCGCGTAGAGCGCTACGGGCGTCGAGCAGATGAGATCTATCCGGCTTCTCTCGGCCGTCGTCGTTGGGGCAATGTTGGCGTCGCCGGCCGCCGCGCTCGCGCAATCATCGGCGACCAACCCGCTCACCCCGGGTTTCCCGCAGCCGACGGTGTCGATCCCGACCACGACCGCCACGCCGACGATCAGTACGACGGCAACCGCCGGCAGCGGCAGCGGTTTCAGCGGCAACTCGGCGATCATCATCGCGATCGGCGCCGCCATCGTCCTCGGCGGCATCTCGTTCTACATCTGGCGTGACGCACGCAAGCGCGCTCCGGTTCACCACCGGGCGGCCGTGGACGGTCTCGGGACGCGCCAGGGCACCAAGCAGCGGGCCAAGCCACGCAAGCTGAGCCCGGCGGAGCGGCGCCGGCGCAAGCGCGGTCGGGCGCGTTAGCCGGCGCTCCGGCTGCTTGCCCGCTCGGTCGCACGGCGCGGCGGGGCCGGTCGATGCCAGGCCGGGGCCGCGGGACCGGTTGACGGCGGGCCGGGGTCGCGGGACCGGTCGACAGCGGGCCGGGACTGCGAGCCCGGTCGATGGCGCGCTCTCTCCCTCAACCCCGACGTGTCGAGCATGCATAGCTCGACACAACACACGACATTCCGAGGGCGTGACGAGCTAAGCATGCGGGGCATGCGTAAATCGACACGGCCCGCCGGGAACGCGTCGATTGTCGAGTTATGCACGCTCGGGGTCCAGGGCGGGGACGACGGCGGGGCCGGGTACAGGGACGGAGACGGCGGGCCGGAGCGCGACGGCAGGCCCGGACCGGCCCCCGTTAAGCACCACCGTTCTGCCTGAGCGTCTTGCGGGCCCTCAGCAGCTGGCGCTCGACGGTGCGCACCGTGCAGCCCTCCTGCGCGGCGATCTCCACGTAGCTCCACCCGACCGCGTGCATCCACAGGACTCGCTGCTGGCGCTCGGGTAGCCCGCGAACCTGGCCCAGGCGCTCTCGGCTCTCGACCGCCGCCTCTGGAGCGGGGAAGCTCAACCGCGCCGCCGGCGTCGCGTGTTCGCCCGCTGCATCAAGCGAGAGCTCGCGGCGGTCGCGGCGCAGCAGCTTGAACGCCTCGTGCACGGCGGTCCGGGCCAGCCAGGTCATGACCGTCTCCCGATGGACACGGTGGCGGTGGTGGACAAGCCGGCTCCAGGCGAACTGGCACGCATCCTCGACCACCGGATCGGGGGCGCCGACGTCGAGCCGGACGATCTGCTCGAGCCGCTTCGCCAGCAGTCCATACAGCTCGCCCACATCGGTGGCGCTCGAATCACGATTCTCGATTACG
>DATBYI010000767.1:0-2214 GCA_036513815.1 Solirubrobacteraceae bacterium | reverse complement strand
ACCTTCGGGATGCCGTGCTGCCAGGTCCGCTGGCAGCTTCCGCCCATCACGAGCAGGTCTCCGTGGCCGAGTTGCAGACGAAGTCCCGGGCCGCCCGACTTCGGCCGTAGCCCGAACGGGCGGATGGCACCGAGCGAGATGATCGCCACCATCGTGTCGCGCGGACTCTCGCGGGCGATGCGCTCCCCGTGCCAGGCGACGCTGTCGTTACCGTCGCGGTACAGGCACAACCCGGCGCTGACGAACGGCTCGCCGAGCTCCTCGGTGTAGTGGGCATTAAGGGCCGCGCTGGCCTCGTCGAGGACCGGATGGGGAAGCGCTTCGCCCCCCGGATAGCGGGCCAGGAGGCGCGGCACCCGCACCGTGCTGTCGTAGATGTGCATTCGCTCCTCGTGCCACGGCACGGTGCTCGCCAGCACATCGAAGAGGTCGTCGGCCGCGGTGACGAAACCCGGCCGGAGGTCAACCCAGGCACCGTCGGAAAGCGGCCTGCGCTCGACCGCGTCGCCGAGCTCCGCGACGCCGAGTTCGCCGAAGGAGCCGAACAGAGAAGGTTGGACAACGAGCGACACACCACGGAGTCTAGCCCGACCACGAACACACGTTCGTGGCGTGAACTGGTTCCGGAAGCCGGGAGCGCCAGGTCCGTTCGGCTCCACTACCGGTAAGCTGATGAGCGAGTCGGTCAAGTGACCTGTTCATCAGGGAATCCGGTCAAACCCCGGGGCTGACGCGCAGCGGTGGAGGTGACGAGCGGACACTCGTCCACTGGGCCCGACAAAGGCCTGGGAAGGAGTCCGCGAGGTTGATCCTGAGCCCGAAAACCTGCCGGCTCGTATCCGTCATCACGGCTTCGCGGATGAGCCGACACACGAATGGAGGCAATACATGACCGGGTCCACCCCTGAGGCCCCGACCGGAGACCTGACCGCGCGCCTAGACGCCGGACCGGTGATCTGTGCCGAGGGCTTCCTGTTCGAGCTGGAACGCCGTGGCTATCTGAGCGCCGGCGAGTTCGTCCCCGAGGTCGCGCTCGAGTACCCGGACGCCCTCCGGACCCTGCACGTTGACTACCAGCGCGCCGGCTCCGACGTCGTCGAGGCGTTCACCTACAACGGCCACCGCGAGAAGATGCGAGTGATCGGCAAGGAGGACCTGCTCGAGCCGCTTAACCGCGCCGCACTCCAGATCGCCCGGGAGGTCGCCGACCAACGGCCCGGCGACCTGATGGCCGGGAACATCTCGAACACGAACGTCTGGGACCCCGAGGACACCGGCCGTCAGGCCGAGGTGCGCGGCATGTTCGAAGAGATGGTCGGCTGGGCCGTCGAGGGCAGCGCCGACATGATCATCGGCGAGACGTTCTACTACGCCGGCGAAGCGCTCGCGGCGCTTGAGGTCGCGAAGGCCGCCGGGCTGCCCGTGGTCATCACCATCGCGCCGATGGCGATAGAGGAGATGGCCGACGGGATCGGCATCGTCGAGACCTGCCAACGGCTGGAGCAGGCCGGTGCGGACGTGGTGGGGATGAACTGCTTCCGTGGGCCCGAGACGATGCTTCCCTGGCTCAAGCAGATCCGCGCGGCCGTGTCGTGCCACGTCGGTGCGCTCCCGATCCCGTACCGGACCACGGCCGCGGAGCCGACGTTCTTCAACCTCTCAGACGACCGCGCAAGGGTGCCCTCGCCGCACGGCCGCACGTTCCCGACCGCGCTGGATCCGCTCTACGCCAACCGGTATGAGATCGGCGCCTTCGCGAAGGAGGTCCACGACCTCGGCATCAACTACATCGGCGTCTGCTGCGGGGCCTCGCCCATGCTCGTCCGCGAGGTCGCGGAGGCGGTCGGGAAGTCCACCGAGGCCAGCCGGTTCTCCGAGAACATGAGCAACCACTTCATGTACGGCGACAACGAACGGCTCCCCGAGCACATCGTCGCGCTGGGCGACCAGGCCTAGCTAGTCAGCTTCGGCCTGGTCGGGGATCGGTACGCGCGCGACCGTCCTCGTGGAGGTCCTCTCGAGCCCGCGGGCCGGGGGTCGTATGTTTGGGCGACGATGGCGGACCGACGGGACGCCGACTTCACCTACTTGCTGACTGATCGGATCATCCGCCTCAGCCTGGGGGAGCTGCCCGATTTCAGCGGCGCCAAGTTTGACGGTGACTTTTCGCTCGGCCTGGAGGCGGCGCAGCGGCGCAAGCACGAGTACGTGGCC
>DATBYI010000766.1:0-2427 GCA_036513815.1 Solirubrobacteraceae bacterium | reverse complement strand
GCCTTGACCGGCTTCTCGTCGTCGGTGGCGGCCAGCTCGACCACCGCACGTACCGCATAGTCCGCCTTGGCCGAGATCCGCATGGTGTGAAGACTCTATGCCGCGACCCGGTCGAAGCCGTAGGCCTCGGCGAGATCGGGGTCCTTGTGGGCGAGCATCTCGGCCAGGGTGACCATCACCTTGCACTGCTTCCAGGTCGCGTCATCCTGCATTTTGCCGTCGATCATGTGGACGCCCCGGCCGTCGGGAATCGCCTCGAGAACCTTCTTGGCGAACCGGACCTCCTCGGGATCGGGGCTGAACACCTTCTTGGCGATCTCGATCTGGACCGGGTGAAGCGACCACGCGCCGACGCAGCCGAGCAGGAAGGCAGCGCGGAACTGGGTCTCGCAACCCTGTACGTCCTTGATATCGCCGTAGGGGCCATAGAACGGGAGTATCCCGGCCGACGTGCACGCGTCGACCATGCGCGCGATCGAGTAGTGCCAGGGGTCCTGCTGGGCGCTGACGCGCGGCGCCTGCGCATCGGACGCGTCGGGGTCCTCGATCACCCGGTAGCCGGGATGCCCGCCGCCCACGCGCGTCGTCTTCATCCGCCGCGAGGCGGCCAGGTCGGCCGGGCCGAAGCTCATCCCCTGCATGCGGGGACTCGCGGTGGCGATCTCCTCGAGGTTGACCACGCCGAGGCCGGTCTCGAGGATCGCGTGGATCAGGATCGGGCGCTCCAACCCGGCCCGCGCCTCGAGCTGAGCGAGCAGACGGTCGACGTAATGGATGTCCCAGGCCCCTTCGACCTTGGGGATCATCATCACGTCGAGCTTGTGACCGATCTCACTCACGAGCGTCGTGATGTCGTCGAGCACCCACGGTGACTCGAGGCTGTTCACGCGGGTCCAGAGCTGCGTCTCGCCGAGCTCCATGTCCCTGCCCACCCGCACCAGGCCCTCGCGTGCGGCCTCCTTGCGGTCGACCGGCACGGCGTCCTCGAGATTGCCGAGGAGGATGTCGACGGTCGGCGCGATACCGGGCACCTTGGCCACCATCTTCTCGTTCGAGAAGTCGAGGAAGTGGATCATCCGGGAGGGTTTGAACGGGATCTCGAGCAGCGGCGCGGGCGCGCCGATGGCCAGGGGCTTTCCGAAGTCACGGGGGTTTCGCATCGGCGAAACCTTAGATGGGTTGGCGGCTCGGGGGCGCGCATGGGAACGCCGCACGTCACGTGGCCGCCTGACATTCTCTTGAAATGAGCCAAACAGAAGCCAAGGCGCCGCCGTCAGGCGCCGCGGATAAGTCACTAAGTCAGGCGGCGACTCCGATCGAGACGGACCAGGCGGCGCGCGAAGCCAGCGGCGCGCACCCCTACGGTCGCTACCTGGAGGAGTTCGAGGTGGGGGCCGTGTACAAGCACTGGCCCGCCAAGACCGTCACCGAGGGCGACGACCACCTGTTCTGCCTGCTGACCATGAACCATCATCCGCTGCACATCAACGACGTATACGCCCGGCAGTCCCAGCAGGGCCGCAACGTCGTCGTCGGCCCGCTCGTCTACTCCCTCGCGCTCGGGATGAGCGTGTCGGACGTGAGCGGCAAGGCAATCGCCAACCTGGCCACCGAGGAGCTCAAGCATCCGGCGCCGGTGTTCCACGGCGACACGCTCTTCTGCGAGTCCGAGGTACTCGAGGTCAAACCCTCGCAGTCGAAGCCCGACCGGGGAACTGTGAGAGTGCACACACGCGTGCTCAACCAGGACGGTGTACTCGTCGCCGAGTTCAAGCGCCTGGTCCTCGTTCCCCGGAAGGAGAACGGGGTACCAAATCCCAGTGGGCGCTCGGCCGAGTCCAACGTGGAATAGCCGGATTTCGGCCACGAGCCGGTCATATTCGTTCCCGCCCGGGTAGGCTTGGCAGCCCACCCTGACCCTAGGAGTTGCTGAATCCTCATGGCCCACACCGCACCGACGAACCAAGCCAGCACGAACCACTCCCGCTTACAGGGATGGGTAGACGAGATGGCCGCGCTGACTCAGCCCGACGACGTCTACTGGTGCGACGGGTCCGACGAGGAGTACGAGCAGCTGGCCCAGACGCTGCTTGACGCGGGCACGTTCGAGCGGCTGTCGGATGCCAAGCGGCCGAACTCCTACCTGGCTCTATCCGACCCGGCCGACGTGGCGCGGGTCGAGGACCGGACGTTCATCTGTTCCCAGCGCGAGGAGGACGCGGGCCCGACCAACAACTGGACGGACCCCGAGGAGATGCGCCGGGCCCTCGCCGAGCTGTTCCGCGGCTCGATGCGCGGGCGGACGATGTACGTCGTCCCGTTCTCGATGGGCCCGATCGGATCGCCCATCTCCTACATCGGCGTGCAGCTCACCGACTCGGCGTACGTGGCGGCGTCGATGCGGATCATGACCCGGATGGGCCAGGA
>DATBYI010000765.1:0-3078 GCA_036513815.1 Solirubrobacteraceae bacterium | reverse complement strand
TCGGGCGGGCAGCGCCAGCGCGTCGCAATCGCGCGGGCGCTGGCCGCGACGCCGCGTGTGCTGCTCGCCGACGAGCCCGTGTCGATGCTCGACGTCTCGATCCGGCTCGGGATGCTCGACCTGATCGAGGAGCTCCGCCGGCGCCTGCACCTCGCCGTCCTCTACATCACGCACGACATCGCCTCGGCGCGCTATTTCGCGGACGAGATCCTCGTGATGCATGCCGGCGAGATCGTCGAGCGCGGGCCGGCCGAGCGCGTTACCCAGCAACCCGAGCATCCCTACACGCAACTGCTGATCAGCTCCGCGCCCGATCCCGATGCGTTCGGCCGGCAGGTTCGCGGCGATCACTCCGATGGACCGGACGACGAGGGACGAAGGGAGGATGGGGCGATGAGGTAAGAGCCCGCGCCCCCGGCATCACCCGGGGGCACAGGACCGTCCACATACGCGACAGGACCTGGCCTGCACCAGGCCCTGCATGTCCACATACGCGACAACACTCTTTTATCAGAGAGAGGGAGGTGGATCCTCGATGAATCGATGGATCAACCGACGACGCTGGCCCGCCGCCTGCACGGCATTGGCCGCCGCCGCACTGCTCGCCGCCTGCGGAAGCAGTTCAAAAACAGCCACAAACAGCTCGGATGTCTCCTCGGCGGTCCTGACCGTCGAATCGAGCCAGCAGAACGCGATCACGCAGAACTTCAACCCGTTCATCCAGACCTCCGCGGCGACGCTGCTCGGCGCGACGTCGCTCGTCTACGAGCCTCTGCTCCAGGCCAACGCGATCAACCCGGGGCAGTACTACCACTGGCTCGCCACCGGTTACAGCTGGTCGGACGGCGGCGACTCGATCACGTTCACGATCCGGCCCGGAGTGAAGTGGTCGAACGGTTCACCGCTCACCGCGGCCGACGTAGCGTTCACCTTCAACCTGCTCAAGCAGTACCCGGACGTGAACAACTTCGGCCTGCCGATCAAGAACGTGAGCTCGAGCGGGAGCCAGGTGACGATCGACTTCAGCTCTCCTCAATACTCGAATCTCCAGAACATCGCCGCAGAGGTGTACATCGTCCCGCAGTCGGTCTGGAGCAAGGTGGGCGACCCGGGCAAGTTCACCGACGGAAGTCCGGTCGGCTCCGGCCCGTACACGGTCTCACAGATCACCTCGCAGGGCGTCACCCTGAAGGCGAACCCGAGTTACTGGGGCGGCAAGCCGGCCGTGTCGACGATCGAGTTCCCGACCTACGCGTCGGCCAACAGCGCGCTGTCGGCCCTCGAGACCAATCAGCTTGGCTGGGGCGGCAACTTCATCCCTGGCGTGCAGCAGGTGTTCGTCGCGGGCAACGCCAGCCACCACGTGTGGTTCACGCCCGTCCAGACGAACAGCCTCGAGCCCAACCTGAACAAGTTCCCGACCAATCAACTGGCGGTGCGCAAGGCGATCAGCCTGGCCATCGACCGCCAGGCCCTGAGCCAGCAGGCCGAGGGCGGGCTCGAGCCGCCGGTGGCGAACGCCAGCGGATTGACCCTGCCGATCTTCCAGCCTTACCTGTCCTCCGCGGTGGCCTCTGACACGATCTCGCCGCACTCGGACATCGCCGGGGCCAAGGCGGTGCTCGAGCAGGCGGGCTACGTGCTGGGCTCGGACGGCTTGTTCCGCACGAAGTCCGGCCAGAAGCTGACGATCGACATCACCAACCCGTCCTCGTTCGCCGATTACGCCACCGGCGACCAGATGATCGCGGGCTGGCTGCGCAAGGCGGGGATCGACGCGACGTTCGTCGGGCAGTCGACCAACGCGTGGGGAGCGGATATTGCCGACGGCAACTTCCAGCTCACCCAGCACTGGTCGCAAACCAGCGTCTCGCCGTACCAGCTCTACAACGACTGGCTGAACAGCGCCCAGGCCACGAGCAACGCGGCGGGGGACTTCGAGCGCCTGAAGGACCCCACCGTCGACAGCGACCTGGCCAAGGCGGCCTCGGCCAACTCCACCTCCGACCTGTCGGCGGACCTGGCCCCGATTGAGCAGTACGTGGCCACGAACCTCCCGGTCATCCCGACCGTGTACGGCGTGGTGTTCGACGAGTACAACACGAGTCAGTTCACCGGTTGGCCGTCGGCGAGCGACTCGTACGAGTCGGGCAGCCCGAACACGCCGACCAACGAGGTCGTGATCCTGCGCCTGCGGCCCACGAAGTAGCGGTTCCCGACCCGCTCCCCGCCTCATCACGGGCGGGGGGCGGGTTCATGCTGGATCTGAGAGTTACTCACACATCTGACAAGGAGATTCACATGAACGGGATCGCAGGCGACGGATCGCCCAACCTGCGGCGCTTTCCGCCCGGCTTTCTGTGGGGCACCGGGACGTCGTCCTACCAGGTCGAAGGAGGGGTGCACGACGACGGCCGGGGCGTATCGATCTGGGATACCTTCACCCACACCCCGGGCAAGGTGAATCGGGGTGACACGGGCGACATCGCGTGTGACTCCTATCACCGACTGGACGAGGACCTGCGGCTGCTGAGCGAGCTCGGCGTGAGTGCGTACCGCTTCTCGGTGGCGTGGCCGCGGGTGCAGCCCGACGGCCGCGGCGCGATCAACCAGCGGGGGCTCGACTACTACCGCTCGCTCGTCGAGGGTCTGCGCGGGCTCGGGATCGTCCCGGTCGCGACCGTCTACCACTGGGAGCTCCCCCAGGCGCTCGAGGACATCGGCGGGTGGCCCAGACGTGACACGGCCAACCGCTTCGCCGAGTATGCGGAGCTGGTGGCGCGCGCGCTCGGCGACCAGGTGGGCATGTGGATCACGATCAACGAACCCCGGCAGGCGGCTCACCAGGGCTACCGCACCGGCACGCACGCTCCCGGCAAGACCGACCTCGGACTCGCCGCGGCGGCGACCCACCACCTGCTCCTCGGTCACGGCCTCGCCGTGGAAGCGATCCGCGGCGCGGTCCCCGGGCGCATACCCGTCGGCATCGCGATCGACGTCCACCCGGTGCGGGCCGCGAGCGAGGACGTCGCGCCGGCGGCGGCCGCAATCTACGCCGAGGACAACCACATCCTGCTC
>DATBYI010000764.1:0-14662 GCA_036513815.1 Solirubrobacteraceae bacterium | reverse complement strand
CCTCGGCGGCGGCGTTGGTCGAGGCGATCACCCGGTTCAGCCGCTCGACGGTTGCGCCGATGGTGGCGGCGTCATCGAGCGTGGGGATGACGATCGAGGTCTCGAAGCTCATCGCTCCGCCACCTGCCAGGGGTCCCAGTGACGGGCCGGGTAGCGGATGTCGTCCCCGAGTGACTGCTCTAGCGACGCATCCGAGAAGTACAGAAGCTTGGTTCCGGGCAATAGGCCCATGGCGCCGTTGGCGTAGCCGGCCGGCACCGCCAGCAGCGCGGGATGGTCAGCGTCGAGGGTGAAACGGTGAACGGTGGCGTCCTGCGAGGGTGAATCCCAGTCGTCTATCTCCACGCAGCACGCGAGCGCCGCGCCGGTCACGGCCATCACCCACTTGCGCTCGTGGCGGTGGGCGTGCCACGCGCGAACCGTCCCGGGCGAGAAGTTCTCGACGAAGTACATCCGCCGACACACGCTCAGATCGAAGTCGTTGGCGAAGTAGACCCGTCCTCGGTCGTCCGTGGAGACGCCGGCCGGAATCAGCTGTGGCTCGTCCGCGCTCACGGGCTGACGGTCACGCCGGTCGGGCTGGAGTGTCGCGCCAACCGGTGCGCGTTGCGCACCTCGTGCCCAAGCGGAATCGCATCCGGCTGGAGGTATGGACGGAGCGACTCGAAGTTCGAGAATTGAGCCATGCTCAAATCCTTTACCCGCCCTGCGTCGATCAGCTCGGCAATCTCGTCGATCGCCTCGTCGATGGGATGCTCCGCGACGAACTCCAGCTCGCGACGCGCGCGCTCAAACGAGACCCGGTAATTGCGCGTGTCCTGGAACGGAACGTCGACCACTCGGATCCTGGCACCTCCGACGCGCTGCACCACCCGCTCGGCGAGCTCGCGGATGGTGAGGTTTTCCGTGCCCAGGTTGAAGATCCCGGATACGCCGGAGTCGAGATGCGGCACCACCGCCGTCGCCACGTCGCGAACGTGGAGAAGCGGACGGAACTGATTACCGCCGAACACCTCGAGCTCACCGACCAGTCGGGCCCGCACGACGAGCAGGTTGACCACCAGGTCGAGGCGGATCCGCGAATACGTGTCCCCCAACCCCGCGAGCGTGGCCAGGCGTAGGATCAGGCTATTTGGGCGCCGCTCGGTCAGGACGCGCTCGGCGTCGAGCTTTGACTCGGCGTAGAGCGACAGAGGATTCGTCGGGCTCGTCTCGTCGAGCTCCTCGTCCTGGGCGCCGTAAACCGAGCAGGTCGACGGAAAGACGATGCGCCCGTCGAAGTTGTCGCACAGCCACTCCACCGACTCGAGGTTGATCTTGTTGGTGAGCGACGGATCGAGCCCGCAGGCCGGGTCGCCCACGAGGCCGGCGAGCCACACGACCGTGTCCGCCCATTCCAGGTGAGGACGCAGACGCTCATAGTCGAGCACGTCGCCCGCGATGAACGGAACGTCCTTGAGGTAACGGTCTTCGTAGAGCAGCAGGTCGTAGACGCGGACGTCGTGGCCTGCCTCGATGACACGATCGGTGAGCCATCCTCCGACGTATCCCGCCCCTCCGGTGATCACTACACGCGACATGTGCAGTTCCTGTTCGCCGTTCGAGTGTTCAAGATCCGTTCAGTTTCGCAGCTCAATAGAGGTTCCCACCCGTGCTCAAGCCAACGAGCCGGACGGTGAAACCGGAAGTCAGCGACGTCAACGTAGGCCGCGGCCCCACCAGGGGAGAGAACCACAATCGATCCAGGCGCACCGGGTAATCCTCCACGCCGGATCGCAAGCTTAGCGTGACTCCGAACTCGTGCCCGTTGCCGCTGACCACGAACCCGGCCCCGGCCAGGGCGCGGCGCGCGCGTCCCGAGACGAGCGCGTACTCCACACAGTCCGGGCCCGCCGAGCAGGTTGAGGCACTCGCCGCCTGCGAGAACGACGGGATGTATTCGAGGTTCTCGCTGCCGCCGAGCTGTGAGGTCCAGAACGAGGCTGGAACGGGCTCGCCGGGCCTCCTGCGCCGGAGGATGTCCACCGTCGCGAACTGGCGGACGGGAACGTAGTTCTCGATCATCCACCGGAACACGAGCGGGTTGCGGACGTTGTAGAGCACGGCGTCGGTGAAGTAGTCCTTACGCCAGATCACGTACTGCGGACGCCGCTGCTCGAGGATGGAGATCATGTGTTCCTGCTCATCGATGGGCGACGCGTCATAGAGCTCGCTGAAGAACGGCGGCGGTTGATGGAGCAGCACGTAGGTCATCTGCGAATCGCCCACGATTGCGAACGACGGTACGGGCGGCGCATTAACGGCCTCAAGGAAGTCGACGGCGATCTGGGTGTCGGGCCAGCCCTTGAAGCGGCCTGGGTCCATGCTGGCGCGCGCCGCCCGCGCGCGCCGGCCCGGCTCGAACGCCACCAGAACGGAGCGCACGGCGTGCGCGGGCGAGTCCACGACGCTCTTTACGTACTGCGAGAACGAGTTGGCGCGGTCCATGTTGAACACGAGCAGCAGTGCCGCCAGCGCCGCGCCACAGGCCGCGGCGCGCACCACTGAGCTGGGTCTCCACGCCAGGATGACCGACCAGCCGAGCGCGAGTAGCGGCGCGATCAGCACCTCATCGCCGATCGGGCGCACGAACTGCTTGAGCACCATCAGGAAGGAGACTCCAGCACCGGCCAGTAGGATCGCCGCAACGTTTTGCGCCTCGCCACGATTCAGGCGCGCCCAGAGCAGTCCCGCGGCCGCAAGGAGCGTCGGAACCACCGCCTCAAGGGAGTAGGCGTTCGGGTGCAGGACCATCATCCCGAGCGGTCCGAACACCTTCTCGTCCAGCGCCGAGGCCGCTGAGACGGCGGTGAAACCGCCCAGGAACCGAATGTTGTTGGCCGCGGTCCCGGAGGCCACCCACACGAGCACCTGCAGCACGATCGCGCCGAGCACGGGCACGAGGTCGACCCCGAGCCCGACGAGCAGGCGGCGAGGCCGCCACCGGACCCGCTCGCCCACGACGTCGCCGATCAGCACGAGCCCGGCCCCGGCCAGCCCGTTGCCGAACACGTCCGCGCCCATGGCGAGCGCGAGCAAGCATGCCCCGAAGAACACGAGGTGCCCCCGTGTCACCCGGGAATGGCGCAGAGGACCAACCGCGGCGTAGGTGACCGCGACGAGCATCGAGGGAATGAAGCGCCACGCCTCAAAGCCACCCAGACCGAGCAGCACCATCAACACCAGACAGGCCAGTACTGCCCAGGTGCGACGCGCCGAGAGCCGCCAGAGTGACCAACCGGCCAGCGCGAGCATTGCGAGCTCAGACAGCCACTGGTACACCGGGCCTGTGTTGCCCAAGTTGAACAGCCACTGAAAGCCGTACGGGTAGAAGAAGTCCTTCATCGGCTGCAACCCCTGCGCCACGAGTAACTGCCAGCTCGTGAGATTCGAGTAGTCCCAGGTGTAGGAGATCGGCTCGCCGGCCTCGTTGAGCCAAGCCCGGAGGTCGGGGATCAGCGTGAAGGCGAGCACTGCGACTCCGATCCACATCACCCTCGAACTCCGTGCCGGCGCTTGAGGTGTGCCCTGCGCAACCGGCTCACCGGGCGCCACTCGCGCCTGCCGCCGCCAGCCCCACCCTCTGGTCGAGGCGACCGTCGCCACGAGCGCGACTACTACGGCTAAGGCAAGCGTCAGCACCGCCGCGATCTGAGCGCCGCGATAGGGCGTGTCGAAGAATGCGGCCGCGCCAACGGCCTGGTTCACCGGCGGTGCGGGATTGATCACGTCCGGCAGGTAGCGAACGGCCAGGACTGATATCCACCACGCTGCGACGAGCACTACGAGTCCGATCGCCCAGCGGTCGGCGCGCTGGACCACCACCAGGGCTCCCAGGGCGGCGAAAACGCCGGCCACGCGCAGCGCGTCAGAACTCGCTCCTTCGAGCGCAAGCGTGACGATCACCCCCGCGAGCAGGGTGGCGATCAGGGCAGGCAGCCCACTGGTCCAGGTCGGCGCGCCGCCGCGGAGCAGCCTTCGATCCCCCCACGCCCGCACCATCTCGGGCCACCTAATCCCCGGCGCCGACGGCCGGGGGTCCTGCTCAGCTGTGGGCATTCGGGGCAAGGGTATAGACCGGCGGGGAGGATTCGTCGCGGCAGGCGTCGGGGTATGCTCGCCCGCATGCAGCAGAGCGTCCGAGCCACGCTTGCCGACCGGTCTCGGACCGCCGGCAAAGCGCTGCGAGAACGCGCGAGCAGCGCACTCGTCGCCTATCGGGCCGCCCGGATACCGGTCAACCGCGCCGCGGTCCCGCCTGGATCGGAACGGGTGGCAACCCGCGAGCACGCGGCGGCCGTCTACTTGACGGGATCGGGAATCGAGATCGGTGCCCTGAACCTCCCGCTGCGGGTACCGCCGTCGGCGCGCGTGCGCTATGTCGACTATCTACCGATCGAGACGTTGCGCGAGCATCACGCCCACCTCATCTACACCGGCCAGCCGCTTGTGGCCCCGGATGTCGTCGACGACGGCGAACGACTCGAGAACTTCCCTGACGAGTCGCTCGACTTCGTCATCGCCAACCACTTCATCGAACACACCGAGGACCCGATCCGCACGCTCGGCGCGCACCTCCGGGTACTGAGGCCCGGCGGCATCCTGTTCATGGCCGTGCCCGACAAACGCAAGACGTTCGACGTGGACCGCCCGGTCACGCCACTCGAGCATCTCGTCAGGGATCACACCGAGGGACCGGAGACCTCGCACGATGCGCACTACGTCGAATGGGCGAGCCTCGTCGACAAGGTGCCGAGCGATCAGGTCCAGCGCCACGCGGACGACCTGGCGGAGCGGCGCTTCAGCATCCATTTTCACACCTGGACGCCCGGCAGCTACCTCCAAATGCTGCTGCACTGTCAAGACACCGGGATGCCAATCGAAATCGAGCTGATGCAGCAGAACGACGTCGAGTTCCTCACCGTTCTGCGCAAGACGGCTGCTGCGTCGGGCTGACGCCCATGCAGCGCAGCGCACTGGCCACGCGCCTCGAACGGTCACGGATCGCCGGCGGTCTCCTGATGGACCGCGTTTCGAGCGCGCTCGGGCACCAGCGGTCGAGGGAGATCCCCGATAACCCCGCGGCGCACCCGCCCGGATCCACGCGGGTGGAAACCCGCGAGCACGCGGCGGCCGTCTACCTGAGGGGGTCTGGGATCGAGATCGGAGCGCTGAACCTGCCGCTGCGCGTGCCTCCGCAGGCCCACGTCCGATACGTCGACTACCTCCCGGCCAATGCTCTCGCCGAGCATTGGCGTGAGCGGATCGGCGCCGAGGCTCCGATGGTGATCCCAGACGTTGTCGACGACGGCGAGCGGCTCGAGAAGTTTCGCGACCGCTCGCTCGACTTCGTAATCGCCAATCACTTCATCGAGCACACCCAGGACCCCCTCGGAACGCTCGCCTCGCACCTCCGGGTCCTGCGCCCTGGAGGGATCGTGTTCATGGCCGTGCCTGACAAGCGCAAGACGTTCGACGCGCTCCGGCCCGTCACCCCGGTCGAGCACCTGATCACCGACCACACCGAGGGACCGCAGGTTTCCCGGGAGGCGCACTACGTCGAGTGGGCGGCACTCGTGGAGAGAGTGCCGGAGGACCAGGTGCATCCCCACGCGAGCCGACTCCTCGATCAGGGGCTCAGCATCCACTTTCACACCTGGACTCCCGACAGCTACCTCCGGATGCTGCTCCATTGCCAGGACACCGGGATGCCGATCGAGATCGAGCTCGTTCAGCAGAACGAAGTGGAATTCCTCACCGTTCTGCGCAAGACCGGCGCTCAGCCGGCCTGACGCTTCTCACGACGTCGCCAGGATCCGTCGCAGCCCATCTTCCAGCGACACGTTCGCCTCCCAGCCAAGCTCGCGCTTCGCCCGGGTGACGTCGAGGCAGCTTCTCTCCACCTCGCCGGCGCGGCCGGGTACGAACCTCGGCTCCGGCAACCGGCCCCGATCGCTGACCGCGTCCAGGGCCTCGATCAGTGCAAGCACGGAGGTCTCGCGGCCATGCCCGATGTTGATGGCGCCGGTCATGGCGGCGCCGGCGGCGGCGAGATTCGCCGCCACGACGTCGCTCACCTCGACCCAGTCGCGCGTCTGGCGGCCGTCGCCGAACACCGTGGGAGGCGTCCCGTCGATCAAATGGCCGCAAAAGATCGCGACCACGCCCGCTTCGCCGCGGATGTCCTGCCGCGGGCCGTAAACGTTTCCGTAGCGCAGCGAGACGGTCGAGAGGCCGTGTAGCCGCGCGTATAGCTCGCAGTAGCCCTCGGCGGCGTACTTCGATTGCCCGTACGGCGCGAGCGGCCTGATCGGATGGTCCTCGGGCGTTGGCAGCACGCCGGCATCGCCGTACAGACCCCCGCCCGTCGAGGTGTTCACGACCCGCCGCGCCCCGATCGCGCGGGCAGCCTCGAGCACGGCGATCGTGCCGAGCACGTTCACGGTGGCGTCGTGTGCCGGCTGTTCTACCGAGACGCGCACATCGATGTGACCAGCGAGATGGAACACCAGTTCGGGACGCGCGACGGCGAAGATCTCGGCGATCGCGGGGGCATTGGTGACATCTGCCACATGCAATTCGGCGCCCAGACCGATCGCCTGCTCCAAGTTCGACCGTTTTCCGGTGAAAAGATTGTCGATCACGGTGACTCGATCGCCCCGTGCCACCAGCGCATCGACCAGCGTCGAGCCGATGAACCCCGCGCCGCCCGTCACCAAGCAATTCACCGGGGCGGCAGCATAGACCGGGCGGAGCCTGGACAGGAGGTGGCCAGGCCGCAAATCCGGATCAAAGGGTGGCGGGCCCGCACCGCGAAGGCGGTACGGGCCCGACCAAAGGACGACCCTGGTAGGGCTGGGGGCCGTCCGAAGACCCGCGAGAAAGGGGGCGATGCTCGCGGGCCCGTCCGACTTCCGTGTCGGCTCCTAGCATAGCGCTGCCGCCCCGCGGGGCGTCAAGCATGTTGGACACAAATGGACGCCATTTTGCGCCGCTGCGAATGACCGAATCGCGCAACCTAGGATCAGGGATACCGTTACAGCAATGGAGTTTCGCCGCGCGGGGAGGCGGTTTGCTTCCCGGGCACAACGGCTAGGCAGCTACCGATGACGATGACGCCTCCCGACAGCCTCCTCGAACCCCATCCCGGCCCGATCTCGACCCCGGCACACGTTGAGATCGTCGGCGTGCCGGTCAACGTCATCGACTACGACCGCACGCTCGACTGGATCGACGCCATGGTTGCCGAGCGCCGGCGCAGCTACGTGTGCGTGTGCAATGTGCACACCGTGATGGCGGCGCGGGAGGACCCCGAGCTTCGGTCGGCGCTGCAGTCGTCCTCGCTCAACGTGCCGGACGGTCAGCCACTCGTCTGGGCGATCAACGCACTCGGACATTCGCTGCACGACCGCGTCTACGGCCCCGAGTTGATGGCACGCGCGAGCGCCAACGCGGCGTCGACCGGCCACCGCTTCTATCTCTATGGCGGCCGCGACCAAGCTGCGTTGATGCAGCTGGGCGCCAATCTGCGGCAGCGCTTCCCCGGCGTGAACATCGTGGGCGGGTACGCGCCACCGTTCCGCCCGCTCGCTGCCGACGAGCGTGCGGCGATCATCGACGAGATCAACGACTCGGGCGCGGACGTCGTTTGGGTGGGTATCGGCGTGCCCAAGCAGGAAAAGTGGATGGCCAGCCTGCGCCCCCATCTTGCGGCGCCGGTGCTCGTCGGCGTGGGGGCCGCGTTCGACTTCCACGCGGGTCTCGTGCCACAGGCACCCGCCTGGCTCCAGGATGCGGGGCTCGAGTGGGCCTACCGGCTCGCCCACGAGCCGCGACGGCTGTGGCGGCGCTACTTCCGGTACAACCCGCGGTTCGTCGGCGCTTTCGCGCGCCAGCTCGCCCAGCAGAGGGGCTCCCGTAGGTCCGCATAGCGGAGGCGGTCCACGCAAAGCGCTATGGAGCAGCTCCCGGAGCCGGACATCTTCTCCGGCGATAGCGGAATGGTGTTCGGTATCCGGGCGACCAGCAAGGCCGTCGCGACCGACGCGATGGCCGATACCGTCGCCCTGGCGCGAGGATGGCCGTGGCGACTACGCCGGGCCGCCCGCGCGTGGCCGCCACGACGGATTCTCGCCGTTGGCATCGAGCGGCCCGAGACGCCGAACCTCCTCGATGCCGCGCGCCGCGAGCTCTCCTCTTCTCACCACGAGGTGCGCTTCGCGAGTGGCGTCGCTGGCGGACGGGGCAAGTTCGAGAACGTCAACGCGCTGCTGGCGGCGAACCCGCCCCGCGACGAGAGTTGGCTCATCGTGCTCGACGACGACGTGTCGCTTCCGCGCGGGTTCCTCGACGCGTTCGTGTTCCTCGCCGAGCGGTTCGAGCTGCGTCTCGCCCAGCCCGCCCACGCGGCCCGCTCACACGCCGCCTGGAGGGTCACCCGCCGGCGGGCGACGACCGCGGTACGCGAGACCGCCTTCGTCGAGATCGGACCCGTGGTCGCGTTTCATCGGGCCACCTTCGACGTCCTGCTCCCGTTTCCCGAGCTGCGGGTTGGCTGGGGGCTCGACCTCCACTGGTCAGCCCTCGCCCGGGAGCGGGGCTGGAAGATGGGCGTCGTCGACGCGACGCCGATCCGCCACGCCTCACGCCGGATCGCCAGCGCCTACAACCGCTCGGACGCGGTCTCAGAGGCCCGAGAGTTCCTCGCCGATCGGCAGTACACGAGGGCGAGCGACGCGCAGAGAACGCTCGTCAGCCACCGGAGCTGGGGCTGAACCGATCCGCGCTCGTGCCGAGATTCGTTCGCCGGTCCCGTCTAAGCGCCTCGGCCAGGCGCCCGGCGGAGTGCGCGCCCATGATCGCGCCCTGCGGGCAGGCGTAGTGGACGATGTGCCAGGCGCAGCCAGCCAGAACGCGGACTTCGCGCAGAACGCTCGGCGCGGTCCCACGCCGCTGATCGGATACGCGCGCCGCGCGCCCTCGGTGGTAGGCGGCACGAGCCAGGCGCGTCAGGCGCGCATCGTCGCCGGCCCGGCGATGATCGACGCCCGCGCCGGCGAGGTACACGATCCTTCCGCCGGAGGCTCGGAGCGCGTGCAGCCAGTCCTCTTCATCGCCGTGGCCCGAGATCGCCTCGTCGAAGAGGCCGTTGCGCTCGAAGGCCGCTCGCCGGACGGCCATGTTGGCGCCCCACACCATCCCCACCTCGGCGTCGTGGGGTCCGAGATCGAGGGTGGTGATCGGCGGGTCCTCGCGCCCGCAGGCCGAAGGGGCATGTCCCTCCAGGCGCGCCCGGATGGGCCCGCCGAAGGCGTCGGCCTCGGGATGACGCCGCGCACCGTCGACGAGCGCAGCCAGCCAGCCGGGCGGCGCGTCAACGTCGTCGTCGAGGAACGCGATGAGCGGCGCCCCGCTCATCCGAACGCCAGTATTGCGGGCAGCGTTCAATCCTTCAGGCGTCTCGTTCCGAATCCACCGGACGCCCGCCGTGGCGGCGACCTCGGCCGTCCGGTCGCTCGATGCATCGTCGACGACGAGCACCTCGTGGGGGTCGTCGAGCTGCTGGCGCGCAAGCGAGGCCAGCGCCACCTCCAGGTAGTCGGCACGATTGCGCGTGGGTATGACGACCGACACCGCGGGCGGTTCCATACGCGGACGAGGTTAAACGCATGCCAGCATGGGCACCGCATGAGACTCCCAGGCCGTGACATGGCGGAGCTGCTGGGCCGCGCGCTCCCGACCGACCACGCCGATCAGGTGCTGGCCGACCACTACATCGAAAGAGAGGTCGGGCGCACGGCTGGTCGCCCGTGGCGCGTGCTCGACCTGGGCTGCGGGGTGGGCAGCTCGCTCGACTATTTTCGGGCCCGCGATCCTCACGTCGAGTGGGTGGGGATAGACGTACCCGGGTCGCCCGAGGCGCGCGACCGGACGCGCACGGACGCGCGCTTCGAGACGTTCGACGGCCTGACGCTGCCCTTCGGTGACGGCAGCTTCGATCTCGTCTATTGCAAGCAGGTCCTCGAGCACGTGCGACATCCCCCGCCGCTGCTGTCGGAGGTCCGCCGGGTGATCGCGCCCGACGGATGGTTCGCGGGCTCGACCTCCCAGCTCGAGACCTACCACTCGCTCAGCCTGTGGAACTACACCCCGGTTGGATTCACGGCGCTACTGCGCGAGGCCGGCATGGCCGCGGCCGAGCTGCGGCCGGGGATCGACTCGTTGACGCTGATCACGTGGCGGATGATGGGCCGCCCGAGCTGGTTCGGACGCTGGTGGGCGCGGCCGTCGCCGCTCAACCGGGCGCTCGACCTGTACGGCAAGACGGCGCGGCTCGAGCCACGGCTACTGAACGCGACCAAGCTTCTCTTCTGCGGCCAGTTCGCGTTCCTTGCCCGCTGCGATCCCGGACCGTCGTGAGCGCGGTGGCGGATCAGCGGTCGGCCCCCTACCGGGGCGAGAACGTCCTCGACCGGCTAAGCCGTGCGGACACGCTCGAGGCGCACTACCGCCACGTGATGGGGCGCGAGCAGCGGCTGCTCGCCGCTCGCCTGGGCATCGAGCGCGGCGACGTTCTGTCGGTCGGGTCCGGTTGGCACCCCGGGCGTCACCTGTTTCCCGCGCCGGCCTTCCGGCTGACCGCGGTTGATGCCGAAGGCGATCGCGTCGCCGGCGTGGCCGCGAGCGGCGTCGCCGACGACGCCCGCATCGGACACGCCGGCCGGCTCGAGTTGCCCGACCAATCGTTCGACGTCGTGCTTTATCGACTCGTGATGCATCACCTCGTGTTCCAGGGACCGCTCGCGCCGGTGTTCGCCGAGGCGGCGCGGCTGCTGCGCCCAGGCGGCGCGCTGGTGGCGGTGGAGCCGGGGCTGTGGCACCCGGTCGGCCTGGGTCTGGCGCTGGCCAACCGCGCCGGCGCCGCGACGACGATTCACGGAACGCCGGACGACATACCGCTGTCGCCGCGGCAGCTGTCGGCGCTCGCCCGCGACGCGGGACTCCGCCCCGAGCTCTATGCCGTCACCTACACCTGGCGGCGCCTGCCGACCGCCGTGCAGCGCGCGCTCCAGCCGCTGGACGAGCTCGGCTCGCGGCCCCGCGCCGCGAAGTTCGGGCATACGCTGCTCCTGATCGCCCGCGCGGGCGCGGCCGAGGGGCAGTGAGCCGCGTCAGCGGGGTCAGCCGCGTCGGCGCGACCGTCGACGTGGCGCTCGGGGCACTGCTCGCCGCGGGCTTCGCGGCGGTCGTGTTCGTGGCGACCGGCGGGACCGATCTCGGCCCGAACACGTGGATCCAGATCGGGCTACTCGTGTTCGCGGCGGGCTGCGCGCTGGCTCTCCTGCTGGACGGCCCGCGCGGCCGCGTCGAGGGCGCTCTGGCGCTTGCGCTGTTCGCGGCGCTCGCGGCGCTGACCTACGCGTCGATCGCCTGGTCGGTCCAGCCCGCGACCTCGTGGACGGAAGCCAACCGCACGCTGTCGTATCTCGCCGCTTTTGCCGGCGCGGTCGCCCTTGCCCGCCTGGCTCCGGGCCGGTGGGCCGCGGTCACCGGCGCCATCGGCGCGGTGGCGGTGGCGACGTGCGGCTACGCACTGCTCAGCAAGGTGTTCCCCGCGACGCTTGACGCCGCGAACTTCTACGGCCGCCTGCGCGCGCCGTTCGAATACTGGAACGCGACCGGGCTGATGGCTGCGATGGGCCTGCCCGTGTGCATGTGGGCCGGCGCGCGCCCGAGCGCCGGGCGCGCGCTGAGGTCACTGACAGTCCCGGGCATCGCGATTCTGATCACCGCGCTGATCCTCTCCTACTCGCGGGGAGCACTGCTCGCGGCGATCATCGGCCTGGCCTGCTGGTTCGCGCTTGCGCCGCTCCGGCTGCGCGGAAGCTTGGTGCTGGCTTTGGGCGCAGCGGGAGGAGCGGTCGCGACGGTGTGGGCGCTAGCCCATCACGCGATCACGCACGACAACGCGACGCTCGCGGCGCGCACCTCAGCCGGTCACGACTTCGGTGTCGTGCTGTTCGTCGTGGTTGCCCTGACTGCGGCGGCCGGCTTCGCGGCGACGCTGGGCATGGACCGCATCGCCGTGGGCGACCAACTCCGGCGGCGCCTCGGCACGGCGCTCGTCGTGCTCGTCGCGCTCATTCCGGTGGCCGTCGTTGCGGGCGCCGCGGCATCCTCGCGCGGGCTGACCGGCCAGATCTCGCACGCGTGGGACACCCTGACGAGCACCACCGCGGCGCAACCCGGGGATACCGCCGGGCGGCTCGCGTCGCTCGGCAACAGCCGCTCGATCTATTGGCGAGAGGGGCTGAAGGTCGGCGAGCATGCACTGCTGGCCGGGTCCGGCGCGGGCGGCTTCGACACCGCGCGCACCCGCTACACCACCAATCCCCTCGCCGTGGCCCACGCCCACAGCTTCGTGATCGAGACGTTCGCCGACTTCGGGCTGATCGGGATTGCGGTCAGTCTTGCTTTGTTCGTCGCCTGGCTGCTCGCTTGCCGGCGCACGCTGTCGATCGGTTCCGGTGACGAGCGCCACGTTGCGGAGCGAACCGGGCTGATCACGCTGCTCGCCGTGGTCGTGATCTTCGGAATCTCGTCGCTGGTCGACTGGACGTGGTTCGTGCCGGGGGTCGCGGTGCCCGCGCTCGTGGCCGCCGGATGGCTCGCCGGGCGCGGACCGATCGCCGACGGCCGTCCTAGGACGCACGCTGACCGGCAACCGCTGTTCACCCCAGGCCGCTCAGCCGCCGCCCTCGGTATCGCCGCCGTTGCGTTGGTCGCCGCCTGGTTCGTCTGGCAGCCGCTGGACTCAGAGCACTCGTTCAACGCGGCGATCACCGCGATGGGTCGGGGCGACGCGGCGGCCGCGCTCGCCGACGCGCGCGACGCCGCCGACAGCAATCCGGTGTCGGTCGATCCGCTATGGGAGCAGTCGGCGATCTACAGCGCGATCGGTGACCAGGCGGCCGCGCGGCGCAAGCTCCTCCAGGCTACGTCGCTACAGCCCGACAACCCGCAGACCTGGCTCCAGCTCGGCGCGTTCGACCTCCAACGCAACCGGCCGACGCTCGCCGTCGGCGAACTCGAGACCGCGCATCGCCTCGACCTGGCCTCCGCTCCGATCACCCAGCAGCTCGCCCAGGCTCGCGCGGCGCTCCTCAGCGCTGCGCCCGCGCGAACAGGCTCCGCCTGAGCAGCGGCGGCCCATCCACCGCGCGGACCTCGACGCGGCCGAACCCGAACTCGCGCAGCAGGGTTAGCAGCGAGCGCTTCGAATACAGATGCAGGTGATCGCCGAGCGGTTCTGAGAACCGCTCGATGCCGCTAAAAGCGAGGAGCAGCCGCCCATGCGAAGGGGTGGTGAGGAGCAACCGACCACCCGGCGCGAGCACGCGCCGGACCTCCGACAGCCAGCGGGCGGTGTCCGCCACGTGCTCGATCACCTCGCTGGCCCAAACCACGTCGAAGCTGCTCTCGTCGAACGGCAGCGGACCGTCGAAGGGCACGAGCCGGAAGTCGAGCGCGGGATGGCGAGCGCGCGCTCGCTCGAGCGCCGCCTCCGCGACGTCGACCCCTACCACGTCCGCGCCCGCGTCCGCGAGCGCCGCGGTGAATTCCCCCGTCCCGCAGCCGACGTCGAGCGCCCGGTCGCCGGCGCGCACCTCGCCGCGCAGGAAAGCGAGCCGGCGCTCGAGCAACGGCGGCTCGAGCTCGGCCGGGAGGCGCTGCCACAGATCCTCGTAATAGTCCCTGATGTCCCGACCGTAGCGGCGAAAGATTCCGTCCGCCCGCGGAGGGACATTTTGGTTAGAGTCCGCGCACCGGACTATCGTGCGTAATCCGGACGAGCCGTGAAAGTCGCATTCGACAGCCGCCCCGCGAAATGCACCCACGGTGTCGGTCGTTACGCGCGCTGTCTGCTCGAGGCGCTGGGCGAACTCGAGGACTGCGAAGTCGTGGAAACCCACCAGCCGCGTCGGTGTGACGTTTTCCACTCGCCCTGGCTCGACGGCGCCATGCCGCGCTGCCCGGTCCCGATGGTGGTCACGCTGCACGACCTGTCGCCGCTCAAGCGCCGAGGGCAGTACCTGCGCTCGATGCTGCGCTTCAAGCTGCGCTACCTCGCGGTCCAGCGCGCCGCCCGGGTGATCGTCCCGACGGTCGCGGTCGCCGACGAGGTCGAGGCCGTGATCGAGGTCGAGCGCGAGCGGCTCGCGGTGATCCCCGAGGCGCCGGCGGCGTCACTACATGCCCGCTCCCGGGAGGAGGTCGATGCGGTCCGCCACCGGTACTCGCTCCCCGAGCAGTATCTGGTCTGGGTGGGCGCGATGCAGACTCCCGAGCCGCGCAAGCGGGTCGCCGCGCTCGCGCGGACCGCACGATCGATGCCGCTCGTGCTCGTCGGCCCGACCGCGCCGTGGGCACACCAGCTTCCCGACGTCCAGCTGACCGGCGCCGTCTCCGACGACGAGCTCGCCGCGATCTACACCGGCGCCCACGCGCTCGTCTTACCGAGCGACGACGAGGGCTTTGGCCTTCCCCCCGTCGAAGCGCTCGCATGCGGCACTCCGGTGGTCGCCTCCGACGTGCCCGCGCTGCGCGAGGTGCTTGACGGCCG
>DATBYI010000763.1:0-3309 GCA_036513815.1 Solirubrobacteraceae bacterium | reverse complement strand
TCGGTGGAGATCTCGATCTTCACCTGTCCGGCGGGCAGGCGCTGTTCGGTGCGGATCTTGGTCCGCATGAGGATGAACAGGTTGTACTCGTAGCACAGGTATCCGTCGTCGAGGTAGCACGTCAGGCCGCCGCTGGAGCTGCCGAGCGCGTAGAGCACACCGGTGGCGTGGTCGGGGAGCTCGGCGTCGATCGTGACGAGGTTGGCGCGGTTGCCGAGCGCCGGGGCGCAGAACTCGGGCATGCGGATGATGTCGGGCCCGAAGTTCCATTCGCGGTAGGGAGTGGAGATCCTCAGTTCGGGATGTAAGACCACGATCCACAGGCCGCCGCCGACCGGGTAGACGCTGTTGCGGGCTGCCTCGATCGCAAACGTCTCCTTCATCTGGGCGAGCTTGTCGGGCAGCCGCTCGGCGAGGTCGTTCGCCTGGGTCCAGTCTTGGTCGAGGTTATAGAGGCGCCACTGGTCCTGATCGGGCGTCCAGTCCTTGATGCCCGGGGGCAGACCGGGGACCCAGGGCAGCCGCGGCCCAGTCGCCGATGCCATCCAGCCGTCGTGGTAGATCGCGCGGCTGCCCATGATCTCGAAGTACTGAGTGATGAGCCGGCCGGGAGCGTCCGGGTCGTCGAGCGCGTAGGCCAAGCTGACGCCGTCGATCGGGTCCTGCGGCACGCCGTTGACGACCCGAGGCGGAGTGATTCCGACGATCTCGTAGATCGTTGGGACGACGTCGTTGCAGTGATGAAACTGCGAGCGCGGGGTCGCGTCGGGCGTGATCTTCGCCGGCCAGCGAATCGCCATCGGGTTGCGGGTACCGCCGAGATCGGAGGCAAGTAGCTTCATCCCCGAGTACGGCGTGCTGCCCGCCCAAGCCCAGGCGGCGTGGTACTGATTGTCGACCTTCGGCGTGCCGAGCAGGTCAAGGCCGCCCATCTCCTCCAGGACCTTGATATGCATGTCGACCGTCGTCGGGATCCCGTTCTGGGCCAGCAGCTCGCTGATCGTGCCGTTCTGGCCCTCACCCGAAGAGCCGTTATCGCCCCAGATGTAGAACACGAGCGTGTTCTCGGCCAGACCGAGCCGCTCGAGCTCGTCGATCACGCGGCCGGCCTGAGCGTCAGCGTGCTCGGCATAGCCGGCCGCCACTTCCATCAACCGCCGCTGAAACGGCCGCTCATCCTCGGGGATGTCCTCCCAGGCCGTCAACTGCGGGTCGCGGGGGGTTAGCTGCGCGTCGGCCGGGATCCAGCCCTTCTCCTTCGCGCGCGCGAACACCCGATCGCGGTACGCGTCCCAGCCGTCGTCGAACTTGCCCTTGTACTTGTCCGCCCACTCCTTGAACACGTGGTGCGGAGCGTGCAGGCAGCCAGTGGCCCAGTACATGAAGAACGGCTTATCGGGCTCGAACGCCTGGTGGCGGTGCAGCCAGGCGATCGCATCGTCGGCGAGGTCCTCGCTCAGGTGATAGCCCTCCTCGGGCGTCCGCGGTGGCAGCACACTGGTTGTGTTGCGCACGAGGTTCGGCTCGTACTGAGAGGCCTCGCCAGCCAGGAAGCCGTAGAAGTACTCGAATCCAATCTCTGACGGCCAATTGTGGAACGGCCCCGCCGCGGTCGTCTCGATCGCCGGAGTGTTGTGCCACTTCCCGAACGCCGCCGTCGCGTAGCCGTACTGCTTGAGCACCTCGGCGCCGAGCGCGCTGCTCTTGGGGATCTCCCCGGCGTACCCGTCCCAGTCATTGGCGAGCTCCGCAATCTGCCCGTTGCCGATCCGGTGATGATTGCGCCCAGTCAGCAGCGACGCGCGCGTCGGCGAGCACATCGCCGTCGTGTGAAACCGATTGAAACCGATTCCCTCCGTGTGGATCTTCGTGAGCGTGTCGGTGCGCACCTCACCGCCGAACGTATCCGGCAGCCCAGGACCGGCGTCATCGATCAGCACGATCAGGATGTTCGGAGCGTCCTCAGGCAACCGGCGGGGCTGAACGCGATTCTCATACGACGACTCCTGCATCGTCCGCCCGGCCCGACTGGCCGACGGCGTCGGCGGGAACGGCAGTGCTTCCTGAGCCGGCAGTCTTGGGCCTCTGCTCGTTCTCGCGCCACTCACATCGCCGTCGTCGCTCGCCACGCCCAACTCCTTTCGGTTCGTTCACGCTGGATCGGGAGCCTTCCGGTCGAGAACTGAGCGTGCATCACCCCGATCAGGTGAAAGTCGTCCACCTGAGCAGATCGCTTGCGCGGAATATGTCTAGTGCACGTTCCGACGAACTAGGACGCCGCGTGGGCGCTTGAGGGCGACGGTGGTTGTGGCGCTTGCTGTCGTCTCGTCGTGTCCTCGTGGGAAAGGGACGTCTTGATTACGGTGCCGCCGTACCCTTTCAGCGCAGCGAGCACCTTGTCCTCCGTCATCTGCTCGATGATCATGAGCAGCGCCGAGGTGCCCGGCTGCAAGTGCTCGCGCACCTGTTCCTGGACCCCTTCGTCGATGCCCTTCTCGTCGGTATGTCCGAACAGGCCATCCCAGAAGCCGGTCCAGATCGTGCCAGCGTTGCCGTGGATGGTGTGGACGTGGTACTTCCTATCCTCATCACGAATGATGACCGCAACCTGATCGACCTTGATCACGCGTTCAGACTCCAGCTCCGACAGCGCCGTTCGCGCGTACTCTGCCGTGCCCTCGTCGGGATAGCCGATCGCAATCAGTGTCGCCATGAACCACACCTCCGACGGTTGTTCCTGTGCGGGCCCGGTATTGGCCGTGCCTCGGCTCGGACCGCGCGCGTCTTTCACGCCGCCCTAGCTTGACGGGGAGGGGGCGCGCCGCCATCACCCCAATCGGATGACTCGGCGGTGGGCTCGCGGGTGATCGCGGTCAGCCGGCTGGCTGGGTCTTTGTCGAGTTCGGCGTCTGGTCGGCTTCCGCGTGGTCGCCGCGGCTTGCCTCTTCGCGGACACAGGCGCGCACAGCGGCCCGCACGGTGGGATAGAAATGCTGCGCACCAATTTGCGCATCGAGGCCGGCGTCGTCGATCAGCTCCTTGAGGCCAGTGCGCATTCGCGCTACGACGAGCGACACGCCGCCAGCGCGCAGCTCTTCGACGAGTCGTCCGAGCGCGTCCATCCCGGTCGAATCGATATGGGCGATTCCCTCGGCGTCGAGCACGAGCCAGTGCGATGTGGTCGGGGCCCCGCGGACCGCCTCGCGCATCCGCCGTGTGACGTAGCGGGCGTTGGCAAAGAACAGCCGGTCGTCGAGTCGGTAGACGACGACGCCAGGCACAACGCGGGCATCTGGTCGTTGAGCGACG
>DATBYI010000762.1:0-9132 GCA_036513815.1 Solirubrobacteraceae bacterium | reverse complement strand
CGCAGACTGGGCCTGCCGCGCCACATCCGACGGACGCCGAGCGAAGCGAGGCCCAGAAAACTCAGCGACCCGGTGCGCGCACGGGCTCGCCGAGCGCGGCACGGCCGATGTCGCCGTAGAACATGTCGCGCAGCTGCAGGTTGCGGTGTGCGGCGGCGACGGCCATGTCGCGGAACACGCGGGCGGTGCGCTCGCCGTCCCGAGCCACGCCGGCGCCGACGGTCTGCCACAGGTCGTCGTCGATCACCCGCCAGCACATGAGCATCGCCTCGCGCGCGATCCCGGCGAGCAGCATGTCGTCCCCGAAGGTGTACGGAACGCCGTCCTCGACGTTGCGCCGGCACAGCTCCATGTGCCGCTCGGCGGTGTCGTGCACGGCCGCCTCGGCGGTGGCGATGTGGGTCAGGGCGCGGCCGTACCAACGCTGGTAGTCCGGGTCCTTCACCCGTGGGATGAACGGCGGCAGGGGCGTCTTGCGCTCGCGCATCAGCCGCTCGTACTCGTCGAGCATGTTGTAGGCCGCCCCGACGGTCACGGCAGCGAGCGACAGCGTGAAGATCGACACGGCCCGGCCCGAGTACATCGGGTTGCCGTGCAAGCGCGAGCCGGGTGTGCCGCCGCCGACCTCGACGTCGAGCATGGTGCCCTCAAAGCCCCAGCTCGCGGGTATGCGCGTCCCGGGGAAGCGGATGCTGTGTGAGCCCGAGCCCTTGAGCCCGAGCATGTCGCCCCAGTCGTCGAGCATCTCCCACTCGCCCCGGGGCGCGACGAAGAGCAGCTGCGGCGGCGGGTCCTCGGGGCCGGCGCCGGCGGCCGCGGGAAGCAGTGCCTGTCCCATGTAGAAGGTCGCGTACGGAGTACCCGAGGCGAAGGCGACCTGGCCGTTTATCTCCCAGCCGTCGTCGGTCTTTGTCGCCTTGCCGACGGGAGCGGCGACCGAGGAGCAGCGGAAGTCGCCCCCCGCGAAGATCTCATCCTGCGCCTCCTGCGGCCACCACGATCCGACCATCAGCGCGTGGTTCATGGCCAATCCGGCGCACCAGGCCGTCGACACGCACCCGCGCGCGATCTCCTGCACAACCCGGACGTAGGTGGGGACGTCGAACTCGTAACCGCCGTAGCGTCGCGGCACGTACAGGTGGTAGAAGCCGGCGCTCAGGAACGCCTCGTGCATCTCCCGGGAGTAGTACGTGCGCTGCTCGGTCGCCGCCTGGTCGGCGACCAATCGGGGGCGCAGGGCGACCGCGCGGGCGACCATCTCGTCCGGGGTCAGGTCAGGCTCCGGTGGCGCGAGGCCCGCTCCGACCGTCTCGGGGGCGCTCATCGCAGTGATCGTAGGGAAGGAGCGCGGACGCGAATTGGCATTCAGCGCACGATTGCTAATCAGTCGGCGCTGCCGGGCCCGCGGCCCGGCCGGTCCGACCGCCCGCCTCGCGAGCAAAGGCGAGCAGCTCGCCCGGCGCGTCGCCGAGGAGGACCCATGTCTCGCCGTCGCCCTGCACGAGCCCGCGCCTGGCGAGATCGGACAAGGCAGTCGTAACGGTGGGGCGCCGGGCGGCCACCAGGTCGGCGAGCACGGCGTGGGTGAGGCGCAGATGCAGGACGGTGCCGTCGCTGCGGACCCTGCCCCAGCGCGCCGCCAGATGCCAGAGGAGCATGTGCAGCCGTACGTCGACCCTGGCCTGGTGCACGATGGCCATGTTGACGGCCATGTTCTTGGAGCGCTGGATTGCCCGCGCGACCAGGGAAGCGGCCAGCTCGGGGTAGGTCCCGACGCGCTGCTCGAAGGCGCCGTCGAGTGCGGCGACCTGCGTGGGCAGCACGATCGACCAGGTTGTGGTGAGCGGCAGGAGCGGCGAGACGCTCTCGTCGGTGGGGCGGAGCAGGTCGCCTTCGCCGATCAGCTCGGCGCCGAACCGTCCATCGATCCCGACGCGCCGGATCATCAGGCCACTCAGCACGAGCACGCCGATTCCGCCCTGGAAGCCGAGCGATCCCTTGCCGCCCCAGGGGCCGGGCTGGAGCGATAGCACGGGCGCCGTACATTCCTCGATCGCTTGGCTGCGGCGCTCGAGAGGAATCCCGTCCGCCAGCTCGGGGTCTTCCCGGAGCACGTGACAACGCACGGGTAAGTCAGGCACTGCCTTCACTCCCACCACTCAAACTCTGTCAAAGCATCAGGCCACGGCCTGCGCCCGTGGCAGCGTGGCCAGCTCCGCCAGCGCGTCGATCACCGCGCCGGGGCGTTCGAGCGGGGTCATGTGCCCCGCGTCCTCGAGCACGGTTAGACGTCGCAGCTGCGGCAGCATCTCGGCGATCCGGCGGGCGTGCGAGGGCGGCGTGAGTCTGTCGTCGGCGCCGGCGATCACGATCGTCGGGACGGTCAGGCGCGGCAGCGCGTGACTGAGATCCATCTCGGACATCGCGATCCCGACGGCGGCTCGCACGTCGGGCGGACAGGTGACGAGCATCCGCTCGAAGAACGCCACCTGGGCGGGGGAGGCGTTCGGGCCGAACGCGATATAGCGGATCGCCGCCGAGGAAAGCGGCGTCGAGAAGCGCGGCAAGGGCGCTTTGCTACCGAGAAATCCGCGCACCGCGATGGTCCGGTTGAGGACATTGGCGATTCCGGGGAGGGGGAGGAGCAGGTTCTCGTTGATCAGGTTCTCAACGCCCGTGTTGAGCAGCGCCGCCGCGCGCACGCGGCGCTCGACGTCGTGCTTCTCGGCCCAGGAGGCGATCGACATCGCTCCGAGGGAGTGGCCCGCCACGACGGCACGGCGCCCGTCAGGAACGCACGCGGCCAGGACGGCCTCGACGTCCTCGCCGAAGCGCGGAATCGCATAGTCGCCATTCTTGGCCGGCTCACTCTCGCCGTGGCCGCGCAGGTCGTAGGCGACAACGCGCAGGCCGTTGTCCTCGAGACCGCGGATCACGTACGTCCAGAATTGGAGCGCCTCGGTCCAGCCATGCGCGAGCAGCACGGTGTCGCCGTCCTCGGGGCCAAACACCTCCACGTGCAGCCCGGTGCCGTCGGCTGAGCGAACGCTCCGGGGCCGGCCCTCCGGTGTGTGCTCGAGCGCCTCCCGCTCGGGGTCTCGTGAGATTGCGCGCATGTGCGCGGCCTCGACGACGGCGCCGGCGGCGAGCGCGCCGGCCGTGCCCACGCCCGCCCATAGCCAACGGCTGCGTTCGTCGCCTGGCAGGTGCGGGACCTTCATGCCGTCCCAGACTAACGGCCGGTGCGGCCCAGGCCGCCAACACGCGGGCAACACCCGCCGGTCCCGACCCCCTAGGATTTCGGCGCGATGCGGATCGGCATGCTCACCGGCGGGGGCGACTGCCCCGGGCTCAACGCGGTGATCCGCGCCGTCGTGCGCAAGGGGATCGACGCCTACGGCGATCAGTTGATCGGCTTTCGCGACGGCTGGCGCGGCGTGCTCGAGCCGTCCTTCACCGAGCTGACGATCGAGTCGACACGCGGGATCCTGCCCCGAGGCGGGACGATCCTCGGCAGCTCGCGCACCAATCCGTACAAGCGCGAGGACGGGGTTCAGCGGGTCAGGGACACCCTTTCGGACTTCAACCTGGACGGCATCATCGCGATCGGCGGCGAGGACACCCTCGGCGTCGCCAACCGGCTCTACGGCGACGGGATCAACGTGATCGGCGTCCCCAAGACAATCGACAACGACCTGGGCGGGACCGACGTGACGTTCGGGTTCGACACCGCGCTGCACATCGCCACCGAGGCGATCGATCGGCTGCACACGACGGCCGAGAGCCACAACCGGATCCTCGTCGTCGAGGTGATGGGGCGCACCGCGGGCTGGATCGCGCTGCACTCAGGGGTGGCCGGTGGCGCCGACGTGATCCTGATCCCCGAGATCCCGTTCGACATCGACGAGGTGTGCCGGCTGATCCGCCGCCGGCACGAGCGCGGGCGCTACTTCTCGATCGTCGTCGCGGCGGAGGGGGCGATGCCCAAGGAGGGGACGATGACCCTGCAGACGGGCGCCGTCGACGAGTTCGGGCATCCGCGGCTGGGCGGTATCGGCTACGCGCTTGAGCGCGAGATCGAGTCCCGGACCGGATACGAGACGCGCGCCACCGTGCTCGGGCACGTCCAGCGCGGAGGCACCCCCACGGCGTTTGACCGCGTCCTCGCCACCAGGCTGGGACTGGCCGCGATCGAGGCGGCCCACGCGGGCGATTGGGGCATGATGGTGGCGCTCCACTCGACCAAGGTCGAGCTGATCGCGCTCGCCGACGCGGTCGCCGAGGTCCGGCACGTCCCGGTCGAGGAGTACAAGCGCTTCGACGTCCTGTTCGGGTGACGGAGCGCGACCGACCCAGCCCCCAGGGCGCCGCCGACCTCAGCCTCCCCTCGCCACCGCGGGCCGAATTCACCTCCCCGTCTCTTTCCCGGGACGGCGATCGGGTTATGCTGCGCCCGTGACCGCCACCGACACCGCCACGTCGCTGGACAGGCTGTGCGTGGACACGATCCGCACATTGTCGATGGATGCCGTCCAGAAGGCCAACTCAGGACATCCAGGGACGCCGATGGCCTTGGCGCCGGTGGCCTATGTCCTGTACTCGCGGGTCATGCGCCACAGCCCCCAGCAGCCCGACTGGCCCGACCGCGACCGGTTCGTGCTCTCGTGCGGCCACGCTTCGATGCTGCTCTACTCGACCCTGTACCTGGCCGGCTACGGCGTCAGCCTCGAGGACGACATCATGCAGTTCCGCCAGCTCGGCTCGCGTGCGGCGGGGCATCCTGAGTACCACGACCTGCCGGGGATCGAGGTCACCACCGGCCCCCTCGGTCAGGGCATCGCTCACGCCGTGGGCATGGCGCTGGCCGAGCGCATGCTGGCCGCGCGCTTCAACCGTCCGGGGCACGAGATCGTCGACCACCGCACGTTCGTGATCGCGTCCGACGGGGACCTCGAGGAGGGCATCTCCGGCGAGGCCTCCTCGCTGGCTGGTCATCTCGGCCTCGGTCGGCTGATCTCGTTCTACGACAACAACCACATCTCGATCGAGGGCGACACCAAGCTCGCCTTCACCGAGGACGTGGGCAGGCGCTACGAGGGGTACGGCTGGCACGTCCAAGACCTCGAGGAGGACATAGGGCTCGACAACCTGGAGCAAGCGCTCGAGAACGCGATCGCCGTCGAGGACAAGCCGTCGCTGATCATCATCCGCACGCACATCGCGCAGGGCAGCCCCAACAAGCACGACACCGCCGGCGCTCACGGGTCGCCGCTGGGCGAGGAGGAGGTCAAGCTCACCAAGCAGCACATGGGCTGGCCGTCGCTGGAGCCGTTCTACGTCCCCGAGGATGCGGTCAAGCACTTCCGGCGCTGCGTCCCGCGCGGCGAGCAGCTCGAGCAAGACTGGCGCAAGCGGTTCGAAGCGTATGCCCAGGCGCACCCCGAGCCGGCGCAGGAGTACAAGCGGATGATCGCCGGCGAGCTGCCGGCCGGCTGGGACGCCGAGGTGCCGAAGTTCGACGCTTCGGGCTCGATGACTGCCACGCGCAAGTCATCCCAGGAGGTGATCCAGTGGGCGGCGGCTCACGTGCCCGAATTCATCGGCGGGTCGGCTGACCTGGCGCCTTCGACGCTGACGCTGATCGACGGCGCCGGCAACGTGGAGCCGGGCTCCTACGACAAGCGAAACCTGCACTTCGGCATTCGCGAGCACGCGATGGGGGCGGTCGTCAACGGCCTGAACCTGCACTATTTCCGTGCGTTCGGAGCGACGTTCTTCACCTTCAGTGACTACATGCGAGGCTCGATACGCCTCTCGGCGCTGATGAAGCTCCGCTCGGTCTTCGTCTTCACCCACGATTCGATCGGGCTCGGCGAGGACGGCCCGACCCATCAGCCGATCGAGCAGCTCGCCGGGCTGCGCGCGATGCCCGTGCTGCGGGTCGTTCGGCCGGCGGGCGCCAACGAGACCGCGCTGGCCTGGCACTACGCGATCAAGTCCGAGGACCACCCGACGGCACTCGTCCTCTCGCGTCAGGGGATCCCGACCTGGGACCCAGCGGCGATCCCTAGCGACGCGATCGACCGCGGCGCTTACGTGCTCCGCCACTCCTCGGGCGAGCCGGATCTGCCCGACCTGATCCTGATCGCGACGGGGACCGAGGTCCACATCTGCGTCGCCGCCGCGGATGCCCTCGAGGCCGACGGGATCGCGACCAGGGTGATCAGCATGCCGTGCATGGAGAACTTCGCCGCCCAGGACACCGAGTACCGCGAGAAGGTGCTCCCGGCGGCCTGCCGCGCGCGGGTGTCGGTCGAGGCCGCGGCCAAGCTCGGTTGGCATGAATGGGTAGGGGAGCTGGGCGAGGTGATTGGGATGGAGACGTTCGGCGCCTCTGCCCCGGCCGGCGCGCTCTACAAGCACTTCGGGTTCACCCCGGAGCGAGTGGCCGACACGGGACGAGAGGTCGTCACGCGAGCGCGGTCGAGCGCGGGCGGCTAGTGCGGGTAGACGCGGGAGCAGACCCAGCCGAGGCCGTTCGGGCCCTGACCGAGCGGATCACCGCAATCCTTCAGGAGAGCTGATCGATGCAGAGCGCAGCCGTAGCCACCGATCTCGACCAGGAAAACCCGCTGATCGCCGGTCTCGAGCGCCTGCCGGTGCGGCCGACGGCACTCGTGATCTTCGGTGCGACCGGCGATCTGGCCCATCGGAAGCTCCTTCCCGCGCTCTACAACCTCGCGCACGAGGGGGCGCTGCCGGAGCGTTTCGAGCTGATCGGCGTGGCACGCCGCGAACAGGAGCGCGATGACTTCAAGGACATGGCGCAGCAGTCGATCGAGCGCTTCTCGCGCCGGCGGCCCGATCCGAAGGTCCTCGACGGGTTGCTCGACGACATGCGCTACGTCCCCGGGGCGTTCGACGACGACGAGGTCTACAGCGAACTGGCCAAATGCCTGGGCCAGTTCGACGAGCGCGCCGGCCAGCCGCTGAACCGCATCTTCTACCTGTCGACCGCGCCTCAGTTCTTCTCGCTCATCGCGGGCAAGCTCGGCGCGGCCGGGCTGGCGCGCAGCGAGAACGCCGAGACCCGGATCGTGATCGAGAAGCCGTTCGGGTATGACCTGGCGTCGGCACGGCAGCTGAACGCCCAGGTACTCGAGGTGTTCGACGAGTCACAGGTGTTCCGGATCGACCACTACCTGGGTAAGGAGACGGTCCAGAACCTGATGGCGCTGCGCTTCGCCAACGCTCTCTTCGAGCCGGTGTGGAATCGCAACTTCATCGACCACGTCGAGATCACCGCGGCCGAGGACGTGGGAATCGAGGGTCGTGCCGGGTACTACGAGGGCGCCGGGGCGTTGAGGGACCTCGTCCAGAACCACATGATGCAGCTGCTCGCGCTGCTCACGATGGAGCCTCCGACCTCGTTCAACGCCGACCGCGTGCGCGACGAGAAGCTGAAGGTGCTCGAGGCGATCGTCCCACCTGCGATCGAAGACGTGCCCCATATGTCGGTTCGCGCGCAGTACGGCTCGGGGACCGTGGGCGGCAAGCGCGTGCCGGGTTACCTCGAGGAGGACGGCGTTGATCCGCACTCGCGAACCGAGACATACGCCGCGATCCGTCTGCACGTGTCCAACTGGCGCTGGGCCGATGTCCCCTTCTATCTGCGCACCGGTAAGCGCCTCGATCGCAAGCTGACCGAGATCGCGGTCACGCTCAAGCCGGTGCCGCATCTCGCCTTCCAGAGCATCGGCTCGGTCGGCGTGCAGCCCAACCAGATCATCTTGACCGTGCAGCCCGACGAGGGCGTGTCGGTGACGCTGGGCGCCAAGATCCCGGGGCCGCGGATGCGGATCCGCCCGGTCAACATGGAGTTCCGCTACGGCACGTCGTTCATGTCGGAGTCGCCCGAGGCGTACGAGCGGCTGATTCTCGACGCGATGCGCGGAGACGCGACCCTGTTCACCCGCGGCGACGAGATCGAGGCCCTGTGGGGGATCATCGACCCGATCCTGACCGGGTGGCATGAGGACACCGAGTCGGTGATCCCGCAGTACCCGGCGGGGTCGGCCGGGCCGCCCGAGGCCAACGCGCTGCTCGATGGCAATCGCAAGTGGCGGCGGCTGTGAGCGAAGACGTCTGGTCCGAGCAGAACACCAACCCGGACGCGATCGAGGCTGCGCTGCGCGAGCTGCTGCGTGAGCGTCACGCCGCCAACCAGGCACTCGCCCCCGCTCGGGTCCTCAACATGGTCGTGGTCGTCGACCGCGAATGGAAGGGCGAAATCGCCAATCGCCTCGAGCGGGTCGGCCGCTATCACGCCTCGCGCACGATCCTGTGCGCGGTCGAGGCGGGGCGCGAGACGCTCGACGCGGTGGCGGTGGTGAGCTACGACGAGCCGAGGAACGGCGGGATCGGCGTGATGCGCGAGCAGGTCGAGATCGACATGGGCACCGAGCACCTCCAGGCACTCGAGACGATCGTCGATCCGATCGTCATGTCCGATCTCCCCACCGTCCTGTGGAGCCCCCACGGGCACGAGGAGGCGGCACAGGTGCTGCGCCCGATCATCGACGTGACACTGCTCGACTCCGACGACATCCCCGATCTGGAGGCGGCGCTGGAGCGGGCCCAGCAGGAGTTGAGCCTGGCCTACGTGGTCGACCTGGCCTGGCTGCGCACGACGCCGTGGCGCGAGCGACTCGCGGCCAGCTTCGATCCCCCGGCGCGCCGATCGGCGCTGGCCTCGCTCGACGGCTTCGTCGTTCGCCACCAGGAAACCTCGAGCGCGAGCGCGCTGCTGCTGGCGGGCTGGCTCGCCTCGCGTCTGGGCTGGTCCACACGGCCGCTCGAATCCTCGGCCGACGGCGGTCTGCGTGGGCGTGCCTACACGGGCGGGCCACGTTACGTCGAGATCGTCCTCGAGCCGTTCGACCAGGACGTCCCCGGGCTGGCCGGCGTGACTGTCGCCTGGGGAAACGACAGCAAGATCTCCTTGGATCGCGCCCAGGGCGGGCTCCGGGCCCGGGAGTGCACGGCGGGGCGCAGCGAGGACAGCTGGCTGGTGCTGGGAGCGTCGCGAGGCGAAGGCGGAATCTTGGGCGAGGGAGTCCGGCAGGCGCATCT
>DATBYI010000761.1:0-6766 GCA_036513815.1 Solirubrobacteraceae bacterium | reverse complement strand
TCCTCACTGGCCCGCTTGCGCTCATCCTTCCTGGCCGCCTTATCCCGCCGGCGTTCGCGGAGCTTCTGCTCCCGGGCGAGCTTGGCAAACGTAGTCTTCTTTTTGCCGCTTGAGGCCATGGTTATCCGTCCTTCCTCGTGAAATCTCGCGGCAGCGCCCGCACGCCACCCTACCGACACCGGGCACCGTCCAGCTCGACCCGACGGGGGGACGGACGCGACCTCCTGGCAGAACCCGCGGTTGGACGATGCCCGAGTTAGATCAGCTGGACGTTCGCGGCCGCAGGGCCCTTCTGGCCCTGCTGGGTCTCAAAGGACACCTTCGCGCCCTCGGCCAGCGATTTGAATCCGCTGCCAGTGATCGCCGAGTGATGGACGAAGAGGTCCTTGCCGCCGTCATCCGGCGTGATGAACCCGTAGCCCTTCTCGTCGCTGAACCACTTCACTGTTCCGGTTGCCATGCATTCCCTCCCGGGGGGTTATATGTGCTGCGCAACGCGGAAGGTGCAAGAGCGACCACTACGAACGCTGGCACAACTTTGTCGGGCCTTGTGCCCGACACGAGAACCGAAGTCTAGCTTCACTGGTTCGAGCCAAGCACCTTGCCGGTCTGGCTGCTTATACGTAATGCCGCTTTCCGGTCGGCTCGGGCCGCTGGTAGCGTCGCTCCATGGCCGAGACCGAGGGGTCGTTGACGAAGCCCTCTGCCGCGCCCCGCCCCACGCGCCAGTCGGGCTGGAGTCCACTTCGTTATCAGGCGTTTCGCCGGTGGTGGGTCGCCCAGCTGACCTCGAACGTCGGAAGCTGGATGCAGACGGTCGCGGCGCAATGGCTGATGACGTCGCTGACCACGTCCGCCGTACTGGTCGGAGCGATCCAGGCGACGAACCTCCCCGTGTTGCTCCTCGCGGTTCCGGCCGGCGTGCTTGGCGACCTCGTCGACCGCAAGCGGCTCGTCCTAGTCGGACAGCTTGTGATGCTGATCGCCGCGGCCGTGTTAGGCGGACTGGCCGCCGCGAGTCTCGTCACCCCGCTGGCGCTGTTGCTCCTGTTGTGCGGGATCGGCGTTGGCCAGGGCCTGACCGGGCCGACGTCGACCACGCTCACGCCCGAGCTCGTCCCCCCGGCCGAACGCTCGGAGGCGATCGCGCTGGGGTCGGTCAACCAGAATCTCGCGCGCGCCGTCGGGCCGGCGATCGGCGGCGTGTTGCTCGCCGCCACCAGCGCCGCCGTCGTGTTCTTCGCCAACGCGCTGTCGTTCGTGGCGGTGCTCATCGCGGTGGCGCTCACGGCCGTGCCGGTCCGGACCTCGTCACTGCCCCGCGAGCAGCTGCGATCGGCGACTCGAGCCGGAGGCCGATTCGTACTCAACTCCCCCGCGCTCATCGCGATCATGATTCGAGCCGCCGCGTTCTCCTTCTTCGCGTCCGGCATCTGGGCGCTGCTGCCGCTCGTGGCGCTGCGCACGCTCGGCTTGGGCTCGGGCGGTTACGGCGCGTTGCTTGGATGCGTCGGCATCGGAGCCTTGTTAGGGGCCACCTTTGCCCCGGCGATCCGCGGGGCGCTCTCCCCGCGTGCGTTGATCGCGGTATGTGCGGTGGCGATCGCCCTCACGAGCGCGGTTCTGGCCGTCTCGCACGTCGTGGTTTTCGCCGGCGCGGCTTTGGTGCTCGCGGGGACGGGGTGGATCATCGCGCTCGGATCGCTCAATGCCTCGTTCCAGTCGACCCTGCCGAGTTGGGTCAAGGCGCGCGGGATGGCCTACTACCTGATCGCCTTCCAAGGGGCGAGCGGAATCGGCGCGCTCGTGCTCGGGGCGGTGACGCAAGAGACCTCGCTGCGCACCGGTCTGTTCGTCGTGACGGCGGGGCTCGTGGTCGGGGCCGTCGTGACGTGGCGCCTGCGTCTGCCGAGACCGGGAGAGATCGACGTGATGATGGCCGAGGCCATGCCGCTGCCTGATGTCGAACCCACCAGCGGACCGATCATGGTCGTCGTCAGCTATCCGGTCGCGCCGGGCTCCGAGTCGGCCTTTCTCGCCAAAGCGGACCGTCTGCGCCATTTCCGTCGGCGAACCGGCGGGATCGACTGGCGCCTGTGGGTCGACGGCTCCTCGCCGACGCGGTTCGTGGAGAGCTACCTCGTGGGTTCGTGGGAGGAGCACGAGCGCCAGCACGCTCGCGCCACGCAGCACGACCAGCAGCTCGTGGCCGATCTCGACAAGCTGCTCGTGCCCGGCACGAGCCGCCAGGCGACGCATTACTTCGCCGCGCCCGAGCACCTCCCGAAGGCGCCGGCCGGCGGCGACGCCGGAAGCGGCCGGGGCGGCGCGGGCGAGTGAGCACCAGCAAATTCAGCTCCGATTGACACATACTCCACTAAATCAGTCGAGATACTTGACGATCGTGGCACCGGCTGTTACTCTCCGCGCCATGACCTCGCCTCCGCCTCCCGCGCCCTCAACCGTGGCGCACACGCCCGGTCCGCGCTTGGTGCGGCGATGTTGCTGACGGCACACGTCGTCTGACTCGAGACGACACCTCTCACCACCACCGATACCCGGGGCGCGGGTGCCGGCGCTCACGCCGGCGCCGCCACGCCGTGCCGGCACCCGCCCCCGACCACTCCGGAAAACCCAGAAGGAGCGCGATGACAACTGCTGTCGAAGTACGTCCAACCATCACCCGCTTGGCGGGCCGCATCGGTGCGGTCATCTCCGATGTCGACGCGACCAACGCGAGTGATGACACCGTCGCGACGGTCCGCCAAGCTCTCCTCGACCACAAGGTCGTGTTCCTGCGCGACCAGCAGCTCGACTACGAGTCACTCGTCGCGTTCGCCGAGCGGTTCGGCCCGCTGACACTCGGTCACCCGACGATCCCCTCACCAGACGGACAGCCGCTGCTCGAGGAGATCGACTCGCACAAGGGCGGTGCCGCCAACCAGTGGCATACCGACGTTACCTTCGTCGACCGCCCGCCGGCGTTCACCTTCCTGTACGGCGTCGTCATCCCAGAGGTTGGCGGCGACACGATCTGGGCCAACACGGTCGCCGCGTACGAGAGCCTGCCCGACGACCTGAAGGAGCTCGCCGACAAGCTGCGCGTAATCCACTCGAACGCCTTCGACTACGGCCAGCCGGAGCTGAAGCCCGAGGACGAGCGCGACCACGTCGCCAAGCAACGGGCCCAGTTCGTCTCGACGGCATTCAAGACCGAGCACCCGCTCGTCCGGGTCCACCCGGAGACCGGTGAGCACTCGCTCGTGCTCGGGGGATTCGCGTCGACGGTCCCCGGCCTTCGGCCCGCGCAGGGCCGCGACCTGATCCGGATCTTCCAGGACTACGTCACGCGCCCGAAGAACACGGTGCGGTGGCGCTGGCATCCCGGTGATCTGGCCATCTGGGACAACCGCGCCACGCAGCACGTAGCGGTCGACGACTACGGCGACGCCCACCGGCGCGCCGAGCGCGTCACCGTCGCCGGGCCGGTTGTGGTCGGGGTCGACGGTCGCGAGAGCAAGCTCCTGGCCGGCGACGCGAGCGCTTATTACGCGGGCGCGGACAGGGCCTGAGTCGCGATGAGCACCACCATCGAGCGCCCGGGTCGGAATGCCGGGCCGAGCGAGTACCAACGGCGGCGTCGTCGCCGCTGGCTCGCGGGGGCAGTTGTCGGCGTCCTCGTCATCGCGGCCATCGTCGTGATCGTGGCGAGCAGTGGCAGCGGCGCCGGGCAGCCGCAGTTCACGATCGCCTATGGCCAGGGGACCGTGGCCAACGCCGACAGCATCATCGCCACGCAGTCGTCGCTGGCCAAGACGATTCCCGCGAGCCTGAAGTTCGTGCCGTTCGACGCCGGGGTCACAGCGATCGCCGAGATGCACGGCGGGTCGCTTCAGGCCATCTCAGGGGTCGGTAACCCGCCGGTCGTCGGCGGTATCGCCACCGACGGCGACGTGACTGTCGTTCTCGCACAGAGCTTCGACGCCGATGCCCTGATCGTCCCGGCGTCGATCACCAGTCCGAGCCAGCTTGCCGGGAAGTCGGTGGGTGTCCTCACCGGTTCCTCGGAGGACTTCGAGCTGCGCGGATGGCTGGCCCTCAACCATCTGACCAGTTCGGTCAAGGTGGTGAGCCTGGCCTCCGAGCAGGCGGTGGCCGCCGCGTACATCGCCGGGTCTCTGACCGGCGCCTACGTTCAGGCCGGGCCCGAGGCTCAGCTCAAAGCTCGCGGCGGGCACGCCCTGACCGACGCCGAGGAGATCGCCACCCAGGGCATCCCCGGGCTGAATGTCGTCGCCGTGTCCTCGAACGAGATCACGCAGCATCCGGATGTCGTTCAGAAGTACGTGTGCGCCGAGGTGCAGGCCATCCGGGACTTCACGGGGCCGCAGGCCACGAAGTACCTGACCGAGAGCGCCGCAGCCCAGGGCGTCCCGGGGAACCTGATCGTCCCGGCGACCAAGGCCTATCCGTTCATCCCGCTCAACCAGCAGCTCTTCTGGCTGGGCAGCACGCGGAACGACACGACGAGCCCGATCGTCAAGGCCTACGTGCAGACCGCGCAGTTCCTGGTGGGCCAGGGACGGATCCCGTCGGCGCCGGCGGCGTCGGTGCTCGCCGCCCACGTCGATCCGACGTTCGTCAAGAAGGCGCTGTCCGGTGGCTGCTCTAGCTGATCGTCTCAACGGGGAACGGGAATCACTCGACGCCGCGCAGGTCTACCTGCGCGGCGTCGGGAAGACCTTTCGCGGCAAGCGGCGCCGCGTAGTCGCCTTCAGCGACGTCGACCTAACGGTGGCTCCCGGCGAGCTCGTCTGCTTGCTGGGGCCATCCGGATGCGGCAAGTCCACGCTGCTGCGGGTTCTGGCCGGAACGCTCGAGCCCGATGAGGGCACCGTCCAGGTGGATGGCGCACCCGTCGAAGGGCCATCGCCGCATCGAGGGATGCTGTTTCAGAGCCCTCACCTGTTCGGCTGGCTGACGACGCGCAAGAACGTGCTGTTCGGGCCGTACGCTCAACGCTCGCGCGGCCTCGAGCGCCGCGAGGACAGCGAGATCGAGGCGGACGCCGACGCGATCCTCGAGACGGTCGGCCTGTCGGCGTTCGCCGACGCGTTTCCGCATCAGCTCTCGGGTGGGATGAAGCACCGCGCGGCGTTCGCCCGCGCGATCGCCACGCGCCCGTCACTGCTGTTGATGGACGAACCATTCGGCGCGCTTGACGCGATCACGCGCCTGCGGATGCAGGAGTTCCTGCTCAGCGTGTGGGGCCGCTACCGGCTGACGATCCTGTTCGTCACCCACGACATCGAAGAGGCGATCCTGCTCGGCGACCGGGTGGCCATCATGGCGAGCTCGCCGGGTCGGATCACGGAGGTCATCGACATCCCCTTGGAGCGCCCGCGCGAGAGCTCGGTGGTCGACACCGAGGCGTTTCTGACCATCAAGCGACGCATCCGCGCCGCGCTGGAGGTGTGACGTGGCTACGACCGTCGACCGCGCGCTCACCTGGCGGGAGGAAAAAGACGACGAACTGGATGTGCGGGCCGACCGGCGCGAGCGCAGGCAGGCCCAGTGGCGTCGCATCGGGATCGGCGCCACCGGTCTCGTGGGGCTGGTCGTGGCCTGGCAGATCGCGGGGGTCCTGTGGGACGACAGTGTGATCCTGCCCACGCCGATCCATACGGCGCAGAGCTTCGTCCACTACCTGACCCATCCCTATCCCTCGAACGGGAACACCCTGTGGCAGGACCTGCTGATCAGCCTGCGGCGGATCCTGATCGGCTTCGCGGGCGGCGTAGCACTCGGAGTCGCGATCGGGGCAGCGATGTTCAACAGCCAGCGGCTGCGGCATCTGATCGATCCGCTGATCGAGGCGACGCGGCCGCTGCCGCCGCTGGCCTTCATCCCACTGCTGATCGTATGGTTCGGGATCGGCGAGCTTCCCAAGGAGTTGCTGATCATCGTCGGCATCGTCCCGATCATGGTCGTCTCGACCGTAGCGGCGCTCGACCAGGTTCCGGAGGACCTCCAGCTGTGCGCGCGCACCCTTGGAGCCACGCGCGCCTACACGCTTTGGCACGTCCAGATCCGGGCCGCGCTGCCTGGGATCATCACCGGCATGCGGATCTCGATGGGCGGTGCGTGGACCAGCATCGTCGCCGCCGAGATGGTCGCCGCGACGAGCGGGCTCGGCTACGTCATCAACCTGGCCGGGAACTACCTGAACACGAGCATCGTGTTCTCGGGGATCATCATGATCGGTCTGGCCGGGCTGCTCTTGGACGCGTCGCTCAGGGGACTGCTCCGATGGGCTGATCCGAGCCGCCGGGCCTGAGGTCGGAAATGCCTCAGGGCGACGGGCAATGCCTCAGGCCGAGGAGAGGAGCAATGCCTCAGGCCGAGGAGCGGGTGCGCTTGCTCGCCTGCTCGGCCTCGAGCTCCTCGAGCTCTGCGAGATCCGCGGCTGACGTGTCTTCCTCGCTCGGGCGCTTGGCCCCGCCGCGCTTCGCCGGTAGCCGGCCGGCCCGCCGCGCCTGGTCGGTCAAGAGGTACTCGATCTGGGCGTTGATGCTGCGCAGGTCGTCGTCGGCCCAACGCCTCAGCGCCTCGAACAGGTCGGGGCTGAGTCGGAGGAGGAAGCGCTTGCTTTCGGCCATCGTCAGTTCGTACCCGCTAGGTGTAGAGCGAACCGGTGTTGAGCACCGGGGTTGGAGCATGATCGCCCGAGAGGACGACCATGAGGTTCGAGACCATCGCGGCCTTA
>DATBYI010000760.1:0-8697 GCA_036513815.1 Solirubrobacteraceae bacterium | reverse complement strand
CCGTCGGTCATCTCCAGCCAGCGCTCCACGTGCGCCGACCACTCGTCGGGGATCGACGCCAGCGCGCCGATCCGCGCCCGCACGTCGCCCGAGCGCTTGGTGTCGTGGGTCATCGTCGAGAGCATGTTCAGCGGGAAGCGCTCGGCGCGCTCGAGGCAGCCGGCGTGGAAGCGCTCGACATCGATGCTGAAGCGCGACGGATCGCCGCCGACGTCGTTCAGGGCAAGGAGGCGGTTGTAGCGGTAGAACGCCGTGTCTTCGACCCCTTTGGCCATGATCGCCGGCGTCGTCTGCTGGAAGCGGGTGACGAACTCCTCTGGCGCCTCCTGCTCGAGCAGCAGCATGGCGGCGACCCCCTCGTCCATGTCCGACGCGTCGATCACGCGCCGGTCCTCCTCGTAGACGCGGCCGCTCCACGGCTCGACGTAGGTCCGGTAGACCGGCAGCGCCGCGAGCGCGTGCTGTAGCGCGAGTCGCTCCCTCGTCGGTGCTCGGGTCGCGCCCTTGTCAAGTTCATCGGCGAACTCCTCGCGCAGGAGGCGGCCCACGTCTCGCGAGAATGGTCCGCGCAGCTCCTCGAGCTTGGCCTCGTGCGCGACTGCGCCGAACGGCCGCGTGTCCCCGGACACCCGCTCCCACAGCGCGGTCAGCGGCGCCTCACCGGCCGGGTCGACGAACAGCGCGCACGCGTCGTTGAGGAACTCGTAGCCGACCGTCCCGCACACCGGCCAGTCGCGGAGCCGCTCGCCGGGGTCGAGGATCTTCTCGATCCAGACGCGATCGACCCCGCGGTCGCGCAGCCGCGTCAGATAGCCGGCCGGATCGGCCAGCCCGTCCGGGTGGTCGATCCGCACGCCGTCGATCACGCCCTCGCGCGCAAGCTCGATCACCAGCCGGTGGGTCTCCTCGAACACCTCAGGATCCTCCTGGCGCACGCCGGCCAGGTCGCCGATGTCGAAGAACCGCCGGTAGATGCGCGTCCAGGGCTCGATGTCGAAGAACTTCTTGCGGAGCTCGGGGTCGGTCCAGTAGCGGTTTCCGTCGTCGACGGCCATGTGGTTGGGCACCACGTCGAGGATCAGGCCGAGGCCGGCGTCGCGCGCGGCTCCCGACAGCGCGCGGAGCTCGGTCTCCCCGCCCAGGTCCTCCGAGATGCGGCGCGGATCGATCACGTCATAGCCGTGCGCCGAGCCGGGGCGCGCCTGCAGCGACGGCGACAGGTACAGGTGCGAGATGCCGAGGTCGCGCAGATAGGGGACGAGCGCGCGGGCGGCCGCGAACCCGAAGTCGGGCGTCAGCTGGAGACGGTACGTGGCACGGACCAACGCGCCGTCGGGCGCGTCCGACCCCGCGCTCACGCCACTCGCTTGAGGACGAGCATCGACCGCGCCACCAGGTGGACCTCCGTCCGGGCCCCGTAGCGCGAGCTGCCCGCCTCGGCCTGCGGATCGGCGGTCGACAGCTCGACGGCCCACTGGGCTCCGAACCGCCGGCGCGGGAGCACGAACACGCGATCCTCGGGCTCGGCGTTGAACAGGAGCAGGAACGAGTCGTCCTCGATGTCCTCGCCCATGGGCCCGGGGGTGGTGATCTCGCGCCCGTTCAGGAACATTCCGAGCACGTGCTCCTCGCCCTGCCAGTCGCGGCGCGTCATCTTCAGGCCGTCGGGCCGGAACCACCAGACGTCGGGCAGGCCCGAGCCCTTGACCTCCTTGCCCCGCAGGAAGCTCGAGCGGCGGAAGATGCAGTGCTCCTGGCGCAGGCGGATGAGCCGGCGGGTGAACTCGCGCAGTTCGGCCTTCTCGGGCGTCTCCGTCCAGTCGAACCACGAGATCTCGTTGTCCTGGCACCAGGCGTTGTTGTTGCCGTGCTGGGTGCGGCCCATCTCGTCACCGCCGAGCACCATCGGCGTGCCCTGCGAGAGGAGCAGCGTGGTCAGGAAGTTGCGCAGCTGGCGCGCCCGGAGCTGGGCCACCTCGGGATCGTCGGTGTCGCCCTCGACGCCGCAGTTCCACGAGCGGTTGTCGTCGGTGCCGTCCTGGTTGTCCTCGAGGTTCGCCTCGTTGTGCTTCTCGTTGTAGGCGACGAGGTCGTGCATCGTGAAGCCGTCGTGCGCGGTGACGAAGTTGATCGAGGCGAAGGGGTCTCGGCCGTCGGCCTGGTAGAGATCGGCCGAGCCTGACAGGCGCGAGGCGAACTCGCCCGGGTTGGCGGCGCCCCGCCACCAGTCACGCACGACATCGCGGTACACGCCGTTCCACTCCGACCACAGCACCGGGAAGTTTCCGACCTGGTAGCCGCCTGGGCCGACGTCCCACGGCTCGGCGATGAGCTTGACCTGCGAGAGCACCGGGTCTTGGTGGATCACGTCGAAGAACGCCGACAGACGGTCGACGTCGAAGAACTCGCGCGCGAGCGCGGAGGCCAGGTCGAAGCGGAACCCGTCGACGTGGCACTCGATGACCCAATAGCGCAGCGAATCCATGATCAAGCGCAGCACGTTCGGGTGGACGGGGTTCAAGGAGTTCCCCGTCCCGGTGAAGTCCATGTAGTGGCGCGGGTCGTCGGGGACCAGCCGGTAGTAGGCCGCGTTGTCGACGCCCTTGAACGACAGCATCGGCCCGAGGTGGTTTCCCTCGGCGGTGTGGTTGTAGACGACGTCGAGGATCACCTCGATGCCCGCGCGGTGCAGCGCCTTGACCATGCCCTTGAACTCGCGCACCTGCTCGCCGCGGCGGCCCGTGGCGGCGTACTCGGAGTGCGGCGCGAGGTATCCGATCGTGCTGTAGCCCCAGTAGTTGCTCAGGCCGTTCTCGACCAGGAACGACTCGTCGGAGATGTGGTGGACGGGGAGCAACTCGACCGCGGTCACGCCGAGGTGCTGCAGGTAGGCGACGGCTGGTTCGGACGCGAGGCCGGCGTACGTCCCGCGCAGGTCCTCGCGGATCTCCGGGTGAAGCATCGTGAAGCCCTTGACGTGCGTCTCGTAGATGACCGTGTCGGCAAACGGGATGGCGGGTGGGCGGTCGCCCTCCCAGACGAACGCGTCGTCGATCACGACCGACTTGGGCATGGCGGCAGCGTCGTCCTCGTCATCGGGCTCGAGATCGGCGTCCTCCTCGCCGGTCGGAACGTACGGCAACACGTTCGCGTCGTGGGACCAGTCGACGACGCCGTCGATCGACTTGGCATATGGATCGATCAGCAGCTTGGCCGGGTTGAACCGGCGGCCCTCCTCGGGGGCGTAGGGGCCGTAGATGCGAAAGCCGTAGCGCAACCCGGGGCCGCCCCCGGGCAGGTAGCAGTGCCAGTTCCAGGCCGTGCGCTGCGTCATCGGGATGCGCGTCTCGTTGTCATCCTCGTCGAACAGGCACAGCTCCGCGCCCGTGGCGTCCTCGGAGAACACCGCGAAGTTCGTCCCACCCCCGTCCCAGGTTGCCCCGAGCGGAAATGGTCGGCCGGGCCACACGTCGCTCATGCGACCAGCGCTCCGGACATCGGCTCGAGCTCCAGCCAGCCGTCGAGCAACGCGGGCTCGCCGTGCGTGGCGAGCTCCACGGAGGCGCCGGCGGCACATTGAATGCGCCGGTCCTCGGCCGCGAAATTGCAGATCACTTCGAAGCGGCCCCGCCGTACTCGCAGCCACCGCTCGTCCTCATCGAACTCGATCGCGTCGGCGTCGCCCGGGGGTAGACGGCGGCGGAGCTCGAGCAGCCGGCCGTACAGGACGGCGAGCTCCGGATCGTGCTCGCGCGTCAGCTTGGAGCGCTCGAACGTGGCCGGATCTTGCGGATCCGGGATCTCCTCGTGAGCGAACGACGCGAACGAAGCGAACTCCGCGCGCCGGCCCTCCCGGGTGGCGTCGGCGATGTCCTTATCGATGTGGTCGGTGAAGAACTGGAAAGGGGCGTTCTCGCCGTACTCCTCGCCCATGAACAGCAGCGGCACGAACGGCGAGAGCAGCGTGCAGAAGGCGGCCAGCGGGCGCGCGGCCGCCGGCAGGCGGTCGCCGAAGGCGCGGTTTCCGACCTGGTCGTGGTCCTGGGAGAAGACGACGAACCGATCCGGCGGCACGTCGTCGGCCGGCGCACCGAAGCGGCGGCGGCGAAAGGTCGAGTACGTCCCGTCGTGCACGAACGGACGATGCCACGCCTTGGCCAGCTGCGACATCTTCCCGAACTCCTCGTAGTAGCCCTCCCGCTCACCCGTGAGGAGCGTGCGCAGCGAGTGGTGGAAGTCGTCGGCCCAGGCTGCGTCGCACCCCCAGCCGCCGCGCTCGCGCTCGCGCATGACCCGCGGGTCGTTGAGTCCGCTCTCTGCGGTCACCAGGGCATCGTTGCGTGCGGCGTGGACGCGGCGCGCGACGGCGGCCACGATGTGCTCGGCGCTCGAGTCGACGATGGCGTGGATGGCGTCGAGGCGAAGGCCGTCGAGCCCGAAATCGGAGATCCAGCCGGTCGCGCTCTGCAGGACCCATTCCCGGACGGGGTCGCAGTCCGCATCGTCGTAGTTCATCGCCCTGCCCCACGGCGTCCCGTACTTCTCGGTGAAGTACGGCCCGAACGCCTCGAGCGCCTGCGTCCCCGACGCGCCGATGTGGTTGTAGATGACGTCGAGGATGACCGCCAAGCCAGCTTCGTGCGCGGCGTCGACGAGCCGCCTCAACTCGTGAGGCCCGCCGTAGGACGATTGCGCGGCGGAGATGTAGATGCCGTCGTAGCCCCAGCCGCGGCGCCCCGGGAACTCTCCCACCGGCATGATCTCGATCGCGGTGATGCCGGCCTCGGCCAACTCAGGCAGATGCTCGATGGCGGAAGCGAATGTCCCTTGCGCCGTGAAAGCCCCAATATGTAATTCGTAGATGACCAGATCTCGCACCGAGGGCGTCGGCAAGGCCGGCGGAGGCGGGGCTAGGTCAACGACTCGCGAGGGGCCGCGGATCCCCTCGGGCTGCCAGCGCGAGGCGGGATCGGGAAAGGGCCGACCGTCGAGCACGTAGACGTAGTCATCACCGGCCTGCGCGGGCGCGAACGCCTCGTAGATCCCGTACCCGGCGTCCTCGAGCGCGATGTCCCGGTCGCCGACGCGCAGGGTGATCGAGCCGGCCCGGGGCGCCCAGACGCGAAACTCGACCGTGCCATCGCCACGCGGTCGCGCCCCGAGCGGGAGCTCCCACGGATACGGTGGGATGGGAGGCGGCGCCTTGTGGGCGCTCACTGCGATTCCGGCACGAACCACACCGCGGCGAGCGGCGGCAGCGTGACGAGCGCCGACACCGGCTGGTCGTGCCACGGAATCGGCTCCGGTTCCAGCCCGCCCAAGTTGCCGACGTCGCTCCCGCCGTAGTAGGTGGAGTCGGTGTTGAGCGCCTCCTTCCAGCGGGTGGCGCGGGGCAGGCCGAGGCGGTAGCCGGTGCGCGGGACCGGCGAGAGGTTCGCGGCGAACACGACCATGCGCTCGCGGTTCTTCGAGGCGCGGGCGAAGGCCAGCACGTTCGAGTCGGCGTCGTTGGGCTCGAGCCACCAGAACCCGGACGGATCGGAGTCGACCTCCCACAGGGCCGGCTCGTCCTTGTAGATGCGGTTCAGATCGCGCACGAGCGACTGGATGCCGGCGTGCTCGGGCTGCTCGAGCAGGTGCCAGTCGAGCGACCGCTCGTAGCTCCACTCCGCCTCCTGCGCGATCTCGCCGCCCATGAACAGCAGCTTCTTGCCAGGGTGGGCCCACATGTAGGCGTACAGCGCCCTCAGGTTGGCGAGCTTCTGCCACTTGTCGCCGCCGGCCATCTTGTCGTAGAGCGAGCCCTTGCCGTGGACGACCTCGTCGTGCGAGAGGGGCAGGATGAAGTTCTCGCTGAACGCGTACATCAGGCTGAAGGTCAGCTCGTGATGGTGGTAGCGGCGGTAGATCGGGTCCTGCTGGAAGTAGCCGAGCGTGTCGTGCATCCATCCCATGTTCCATTTGAAACCGAACCCGAGCCCACCCAGGTAGGTTGGCCGCGAGACGCCGGGCCAGGCGGTCGACTCCTCGGCGGCGGAGATGACGCCCCGCTCGCGTCCGTAGATCACCTCGTTGAATTCCTTGAGCAACGAAACCGCATCGAGGTCCTCGCGGCCGCCGAACTGGTTGGGGACCCACTCGCCGTCGTTGCGCGAGTAGTCGAGGTAGAGCATCGAGGCGACGGCGTCGACGCGGATGCCGTCGGTGTGGTACTCGCGCAGCCAGAACAGCGAGTTGGCGATCAGGAAGTTGCGGACCTCGTGGCGGCCGTAGTTGAACACGAGCGTGCCCCAGTCGGGGTGCTCGCCGCGGCGCGGATCAGCGTGCTCGTAGAGCGCGGTGCCGTCGAAGCGCGCCAGCCCGAAGTCGTCGCGCGGGAAGTGGGCCGGTACCCAGTCGAGGATCACGCCGATGCCGTGCTCGTGCATGCGGTCGACGAACTGGCGGAACTCATCGGGCGTGCCGTAGAACGGCGTGGGTGCGTAATAGCCGGTGACCTGGTAGCCCCACGATCCCTTGAACGGGTGCGCCATGACCGGGAGGAGCTCGACGTGGGTGAAGCCGAGGTCCTTGACGTAGGCCGATAGCTCGTCGGCCAGCTCGACGTAGCTCAGCGAGCGGTTGTCCTCGAGCGTGTTGAGCCGCCACGATCCGAGGTGCACCTCGTAGATCGAGACGGGCCGCACGAGCGCGGGTGGCTCCTCGGCACGGGTGGCCAGCCAGTCGGCGTCGGCCGCGCTCCACGTGTGCTCGGGCGTGAACACGATCGACGCGGTCTTGGGGGGAACCTCGGTCCGTAGAGCGTACGGGTCCGCCTTGAGCAGGATCTGGTGATCCTGGGTGAGGATCTCGTACTTGTAACGTGCACCGGGTCCGATGGCGGGGAGGAACAGCTCCCAGACGCCGGCCGAGCCGAGGGAGCGCATCGGGTGCAGCCGCCCGTCCCACGAGTTGAAGTCGCCGACGACGCTGACCGCGCGCGCCGCCGGCGCCCACACCGCGAAGGCGGTGCCGGCTACGGACTCGTGCTCTCGTACGTGGGCGCCCAGCCGGTTGTAGAGCTCCTCGTGGCGGCCCTCGCCGATCAGGTACTGGTCGAGCTCGCCGATCGTCGGCAGGAACGCGTAGGGATCGTCGATCGTGAATCTGCCGGCGTCGCCGTAGTCGACGTCGAGCCGGTAGCGCAGCGGCAGCTCGGCGTCATCGATGACGCCCTCGAACACGCCGCCGGGATGGATCAGCCGCATCTCGACGGGCTCGCGGCCCTCGGTCAGCACGTTGATGGCGACCGCGGCGGGGCGAAACGCGCGCACGACGACGCCACCGTCCTGCGGGTGCGCTCCGAGCACGCCGTGGGGATTCGGGTGTTCGCGGCGGACGAGTGATTCGAGCTCTGCGGTGGCGACGCTCATGACCCCTGAGACATTCCCCTGTTCAGGCGCTCTCAAGCAGTCGCGCGATCCCGGCGACGGGAATCGGAATCCAGTCGGGGCGGTTGTCGAGTTCGTAGCGGAGCTCGTAGATAGCTTTCTCGAGCTCGTAGATCGACAGGAGGTTGGCGATCGCGGCGTCGCCCGCGGGCATCAGCGTCGAGTCGACCGACGCGAAGTAGCAGGTCAAAAAGACCTCTCGGGCCCGCGCTTCGAAGTCCTCGGCCGCCTTCTGGCCCCGCAGGATCTCGACCGCCGAGGTGACGTAGGCGAACGAGCGGAGCATGCCCGCCACGTCGCGCAGCGCCGACCGCTTCTGCCGGCGCTCGGGCAGCGGCCGGGCGGGCTCGCCCTCGAAGTCGATGATCACCCATCCGCGCGGGGTGTAGAGCGTCTGCCCCAGGTGGTAGTCGCCGTGGGTGCGGATCACGCGGCCGGCGATGCCGATCTGGGCCCGCGCGGCGAGGCGCTCGCGGACGTCCTGGCCGCGGCCGGCGATCGGCGACAGGCGCTCGTCATCGTCGGGCAGGCGCAGGAAGATCCGCTCGATGTCCTCGTCGACGGTGGCAGTGAGCAGCGAAAGCGCCTCCTGGCTCGGCTCCTCGGGGGCGAAGGCCGGATCGCTGGCGTCGGCGGCCAACGTGTTATGCAGCTGGGCGGTGACCGTGCCGAGGCCGCTGAGACGTTCGAGGAACGTATCCGGGGCGCTCACGATCTCGTCGAGGGCGAGCTCCCATCCGTCGATCGCGTCGGGGAGGAACGCCTGTGCGACGCCCAGGGTGGCGGCGAACGCCTGGCCCTCGTAGTCGTACCAGCCGTGCAACGCCGCGATGTTGGGGAAGTTCCGGTAGGTGAGAAAGCGCAGGACCTCGAGCTCGGGATTGACGCCGGGCTCGAGCTTGCGGAACACCTTAAGCACGGTGATGTCGTCGAATACGACAGAAGAGTTCGACTGCTCGACGCCCATGACCCGAACGTTCGAGGTCTCGGCCAGACTCGGGGACCCGCTGTAGGGATGGAAGCTGAAGTGCCCCTCGTCGGTCTCGATCTCGTCGGCGGCCGCGATCCGGCGCAGGAGCTCGTGGGCCTGCTCGGGCTCGGCCAGCGCGTCGTAGACGACCCAGTCGTCGGTGTGAGCTATCTCGTGACCGCCCGGAACCTCGCCGGGCAACGCGATCGCCAGCGGCAGCTGATACAGCTCGTGCGTCCCGGTGGCGAAGCGGGTCTGGACGAGCGCGAGCAGCAGCAGCGGGTCCTCGCGCAGCGT
>DATBYI010000759.1:0-2752 GCA_036513815.1 Solirubrobacteraceae bacterium | reverse complement strand
CCGATGCACGTGTATCGGATGCAGAAGCTGTTCGAGGCGGAGGGCAAGGACCGGATCGTCAACGTCCGCTCCCGGGCCAGCCTGTACCAGACGATCGAGCGCCTCCAGCGCCACGGCCTGGTCGAGGTGGCGGAAACGATCCGCCAGGAGGGCTACCCGGACCGCGTCGTCTACGGGATCACCGACGCCGGCCGGGACGCCGCGCAGGCTTGGCTGCGCGACATGCTGAGCGAGACCGGCGGCGAGTACCCCGAGTTCCTCGTCGCGCTGTCGATGCTGTTCGGCCTGCCGGTCGACGAGGCGCGCGCCCAGCTCGAGCTCAGGGCGGAGCGCGTCGATGCCCAGCTGGCCGACTCGCGGCAGGCGCTCGAGGCGATCCCACCCGAGTTGCCGCGACTGTTCGTGCTCGAGGAGGAATACCGCGCCGCGATGCTCGAGACCGAGCTCACCTGGCTGCGCAACCTCATCGAAGACCTGCGCTCCGGCCGGATCACGTGGAGCGAGGAGTCGCTCCGGCGCGCGGCGGAGATGTTCCTCCCGGGCGATGAGGAGGAGCAAGCGCGATGACGATGGCGATCGAGGCGCAGGGGCTCATGAAGCGCTACGGGAAGACGCGAGCGCTCGACGGCCTCGACGTCGCTGCTGAGCGCGGCCAGGTCGTCGCCGTGCTCGGGCCCAACGGCGCCGGCAAGACGACCTTCGTCCGCGCGGTGGGGACGCTGCTCCGGCTCGACGGGGGGACCCTGCGCGTCGTCGGGCACGACGTGAACCAGGACCCGGGAGCTGTCCGGCGCCTGATCGGGCTCGCCGGCCAGTTCGCGGCGGTCGAGCCGGCCATGACCGGACGCGAGAACCTCGTGATGATCGCGCGCCTGTTCGGCCTCGATCGCGCGGCGGCGCGGCGAAGCGCCCACGCCGTGCTCGAGCAGCTCGGCCTGCTCGAGGACGCCGATCGGCTCGCCCGCACCTACTCGGGCGGGATGTGCCGGCGGCTCGACCTGGGGGCGAGCCTCGTCGGCGCCCCGCGCCTGCTCCTGCTCGACGAGCCGACGACCGGGCTCGACCCGCGCAGCCGGATCGAGCTGTGGCAGGCGATCGGGAACCTCGTCGAGTCGGGCACCGACGTGCTGCTCACCACGCAATACCTCGACGAGGCCGACCACCTGGCCAACCAGATCGTGATCATCGACCACGGTCGCGCGGTCGCCACCGGCACGCCGGCGGAGCTCAAGGCCCGGATCGGCGGCAGCGTTATCGAGCTCCACGTCCGCGACGGACGCGACCTCGCGGACGTCGCCGCGCTGCTCGGCCAGCCCGCGGAGGTCGATGAGCCGACCCGCCGCGTGAGCGTGCGCGTGGATTCCGGCCGAGAGCAGCTGACGCGCGTGCTGCGATCGGTCGACGCAGCGGGCGTCGAGCTCGAGGACATCGCGTTGCGCCAGCCAAACCTCGACGAGGTATTCCTCGCCCTCACCGGGAGGCCGGCGTGACCACGCTGACCGCAACGGCCGGCGGCGCGGGGCTCGTCAAGAGCACCGCGACGGTGACACGGCGGGCGCTACTGCGCTACGTGCGCACGCCTCAGCTGATCGTGATGGCGACGCTCCAGATGACGATGTTCTTCCTCATTTACCGCTACCTGTTCGGCGGCGCGATCCATATCGCCGGCCTCCCTTACGTCGACTACCTCGTGCCGGGCTTCATCGCCACCGGCGTGCTCTTCAGCGGCATCGGCGCCGCGGTCGCGACGGCCGAGGACCTCCAGCAGGGGTTCATCGACCGGCTGCGCTCGCTGCCGATCGCACGCAGCAGCGTGCTCACGGCACGGGCCATCGCCGACACCCTCATCCTGGCCCTGGCCGCCGCGGTGACGGTCGCGATCGCCTTCGCGGTCGGCTTTCGCCTGCACGGCTCGGCGCTCGACGGCCTGGCCGCGTTCGGTCTGGTGATCGCGTTCGGGTTCGCCTTCGAGTGGCTGTTCGTCACGATGGGTCTGTTCGCGGGCAACGCCCAGGCCGCGCAGGGGATGGGGATGATCGTGTTCCCGTTCGCGTTCATCTCGAGCGCGTACATCCCGGTGGCGACGATGCCGGGCTGGCTCCAGGTCTTCGCCAAGCACCAGCCGCTCACGTACATGGTCGACGCCGTCCGTGCGCTCACCTTGGGCTCGCACGCGCAGGCCCTGCTCGGTCACCCGGCGGGCTACTTCGTCATCCGCGCGTCGATCTGGGCGGTGGCGATCATCGCGGTGTCGCTGCCGGTGGCGGTCGCGAAGTATCGTCGCGGCTAAACCGATGAGTTTTGTCCGGCGGGACGGTTTTAACGGGTGTCAGCTCCCGAGCCCCCAAGGAGACCGTCGTGACCCCCAACCTGATTCAAGCCGTCACCCGCGCGCGGACCGACGACCTCGTCCGTGCCGCCGACCGCCACCGTCTCGCGGCCGGGGCGGTCGAGGCGCGGCACGCGCCGGCGAGCGCGCCGAAGTCGATCGCGCACCGCCGCCGACTGCGCGTCGGCATTGCGTGAACGTCGAGCGGAGAACGGCTCACTCGGCACCCTGCCGAGGTCGAATGGGCCATGAGCCGCGTCTGTCGCGGTCACCGGCTCACTTGGGACAGCGGTTACACCGAGTGAGCCATCAACCGCCAAGAGTCATGTTCGCCAGCGCCACCGACCCTTGTCCGTCGATGGCGCTCGACGAGTCGCCGACCATCACCTGGTACGTGCCGGCGCTCACCTCCCACTGGTTACT
>DATBYI010000758.1:0-4977 GCA_036513815.1 Solirubrobacteraceae bacterium | reverse complement strand
TCAACGTGGCCGCGTTCGACGCGGGCAAGCAGAGCGGTCTGCCCGTGCTGGCCGACGCCCGGGTCGCGCTCGAGCAGCTTCGCTCGGTGCTCGCCGGGTGGCGGGTGGAGCACGGCTGGGAAGAGCGTGCGCGAGCCGAGGCGGCGGCGTGGGGAGACGAGGTGGCGCGGGTGGTCTCGCTCGATGGCGATCACGCTCGCTCACCGAGCCAGGCACAAATAATCAAGGAAATCAACGATGCGGCCGGCGAGACCGGCGTGGTCGTGTGCGCGGCCGGATCGGCCCCCGGCGACCTGCACAAGCTGTGGCGGGCCCGTGATCCGGCGGGAAAGTCCTATCACGTGGAATACGGCTACTCCTGCATGGGCTACGAGATCCCGGGTGGGGTGGGAGTCAAGCTGGCGGCGCCCGAGCGCGAGGTGTACGTGCTGATCGGCGACGGCTCCTACTTGATGCTGCCGGGCGAGCTCGTGACGGCGGCGGCGCAGCGAGTCCCGATCGTGATCGTGCTCGTCGACAACCACGGCTACGCGTCGATCGGGGCGCTGTCGCGGTCGGTCGGGTCCTCAGGCTTCGGGACGCTCTACCGCTTCTCTGACAACGGCTCGGTGCCGGTAGACCCGGCCTCGACCGAGGTGCTGCCGCTCGACCTGGCCGCCAACGCCGAGAGTCTGGGCGCGCGCGTCGTGCGGGCGCGGACGGTCGAAGAGTTGCGGGCGGGGCTGGCCGGCGCGCGGGGCGCGGCCGGGCCGGTCGTGGTGTACATCGAGGCCGACCGCTACCAGGGCGTGCCGAGCTACGAGAGCTGGTGGGACGTGCCGGTGGCCGAGGTTTCCGAGGAGGACGGCGTGCGCACGGCGCGTGAGGCTTACGAGCGCGACCACGAACACCAGCGCCAGTATCTACGCTCCGCGCATGACTGATCTCCTCGTCTCCGGATCCTCGACCCCTTCTGAGCAAGACGGCACCATCCTCAACGTGACTCCCGAGTCCGCTGGATGGGAGCGCGTCGGCTTCGAGGTCGTGGTCCTTTCCCCCGGCGGGTCGGCCGAGCGCCTGTGCGGTCCCCGCGAGTTGTGCATCGTCGTGATTTCCGGCTCTGTGAACGTGGCGTCGGAGCACGGCGAATGGTTCGACCTCGGTGGCCGCCCCGACCCGTGGTCGGGCCTGCCCGATGCCGCCTACGTGCCGCCCGAGTCGCATGTCGAGCTGCGGGCCGCCGACGACGGCGCCGAGGTGGCGCTGTGCTGGGGGCCCGCGCACAAGGGCGGTGCCGACCCGCGCGTCCTCCCCGGGAGCGCGATCGAGGTCGAGACCCGCGGGCGCGGCGATCACGAGCGGTATATCCGCCCGATCCTGATGGATGACCAGGGAGCCGAGTCGCTGCTCGTCGTCGAGGTCCTCACCCCGGCCGGGCACTGGTCGAGCTACCCGCCGCACAAGCACGACCACGACGACCCGCCGCATCAGTCGCACCTGGAGGAGCTCTATTACCACCGGATCAGGCCGGAGCGAGGGTTCGGCCTCCAGCGCGTTTACGCGCACGACTCCTCGCTCGACGAGACGGTGGCCTTCCGCGACCGCGACTGCGTGCTCGTTCCGCGCGGCTACCACACCGTCTCGGCGCCGCCCGGCTACGAGCTCTACTACCTGAACGTGATGGCGGGCCCGAGTCGTTTCTGGGCCGTCGTCAACGACCCCGACCATGAATGGATACTTGATGGCAGTAACGGCAACCCGCCTTCTTGACAACTACATCGACGGCGAGTGGATGCCGGCGCAGGCCGCGACCGGCGAACTCGACGTGGTCAACCCGTCCAACGGCGAGGTGCTCGCGCGGGTGCCGCTGTCGGGAGCGTCCGATCTTGACCTGGCGGTGCGCGCCGCACGCGAGGCGCTGCCTGAATGGCGCGCGGTGTCGACGATCGCACGGGCGCGCAAGCTGTTTGAGCTGCGCGAGCGGCTACTGTCGCGTGAGGAGGATCTCGCGCGCTCCGTGACGTCCGAGATGGGCAAGACGCTGGTCGACGCGCGGGCCGAGGTGGCACGGATGATCGAGATGGTCGAGGCCGCGTGCGCGGTCCCGACGACGATGCAGGGGCGCGTGTTGGAGGACGTCTCGCGCAACATCGACGCCGAGACGGTGCGCCAGCCGGTAGGAGTCTGCGCGGCGATCGTCCCGTTCAACTTCCCGGCCATGGTCCCGTTCTGGTTCCTCCCGTTCGCGATCGCGTGCGGGAACACGTTCGTCTTGAAGCCGTCCGAGCAGGTTCCCTTGACTCAGCAGATCGCGTTCGAGGAGCTCCACGCTCTGGGCCTGCCGCCCGGTGTGGTGAACCTGGTCAACGGAAGCCGCGAGATCGTCGAGGGGATCCTCGAACATCCTGGAATCGACGCGGTGTCGTTCGTCGGCTCGGCGCCGGTGGCGCGGATCGTCTACGAGCGCGCGGCCAAGGCGGGCAAGCGGGTGCAGGCGCTCGGTGGCGCCAAGAACCACATGGTCGTGATGCCCGACGCGGTGATCGACAAGACGGTCGAGGGGATCATCGGATCGGCCTTCGGCGCCGCCGGGCAGCGGTGCATGGCGGGGTCAGTGGTCGTGACCGTCGGCGATGCGCACGAGCAGCTACTCGGACCGCTCGTCGAGGCCTCGCGCTCGCTGCGCGTAGGGGACGGGCTCGACGAGACGAGCGACGTGGGGCCGGTCATCTCGTGCGCGGCGCGGGACCGGATCCGCGAGTGGATCGACCGGGGAGAGGCCGCGGGCGCGAAGGTCGTGTTGGACGGTCGCGATGCTCTGGGTGACTCGAGCGGCTCGTACGTCGGGCCGACCATCCTTGACGCCGTCACCGCCGAGATGGAGATCGCCCAGGAGGAGGTGTTCGGGCCGGTCCTGTGCGTCATCGGCGCAGCCACGCTGGACGAGGCGATCGGGATCGTCAACTCGAGCCGGTTCGGCAACGGCACCTCGATCTTCACCGAATCGGGCGCTTCGGTCCGCCGCTACCGCCACGAGGTCCAGGCCGGCATGGTCGGCGTCAACATCGGCGTCGCCGCGCCGGTGGCGTTCTTCCCGTTCAGTGGCTGGAAGGACTCGTTCCTGGGCGACCTGCACGCGCATGGGACCGACGGGGTCGAGTTCTACACGCGCAAGAAGACCGTCACGAGCCGTTGGTTCTCGAGCGGGCAGGGGAGCGGGACGTACTTCGTCGAGCGCTGAGCGCTTGTAGCGGCGGGGAGCATGGGGAGCCACTGTCGGCGGCGCCTGACGGCGGCGCCTTGGAGAATTGTCGGCGGCGCCTCACGGCACGAGGACGATGCGTTCGCCGGGGACGTCGGGCTCGGACCAGATCCGCTCCACGTCCGCGAGCGGCACCTGGTTCGCGCTCACCGCGATCGTGCCGGCGGCGATCTCGTCGATCAGCGAGGGCAACTCGGCCAGGTAGCCCGCCGGCGAGACGGAGCCCTGGCCGCTGCCCTGGATGCGCAGGTTGGCCGAGCGCAATGCGACCGACGGAAGCTCGATGGCCGGGCCGGCGATCGCTCCGATCTGGATCCAGTCGAGCGCGCGGCTGCGGTCGGCGCGCGCGGTCAGCAGGGCGGGGATGGCGTGCTGGGCGGGCGCGCCCCACAGGTAGTCGATGACGATGTCGACCTCGGCCGCGGCGGCGGCCAGGGCGTCGGCGGTGGCCGCAGCGCCGGAGCTCAGCTGGACGACCGCGTCGGCGCCGACCGAGGTGAGCCGTTCCAGCCGGTCGAGGGCGCGACCGGCGCCGACGACGCGGCCCGCGCCGAGGCGCTTGGCCACCTGGATGGCCATCGCGCCGGCGTTCCCGGTGGCGCCGAGGACGAGCACGCTCTGGTTCGGTTTCAGCGGCACGCGCCGGCGGAGCGCGACCCACGAGGACATGGCCGGGTTCATCGCGGCCGCGACCTTGGCGGCGTCGACGCCGGCGGGCAGCTCGATCGCGCGGCGGACGTCGACGAGCGCCTTGTCCGCCATCGTGCCCGTCGTGTCGTCGCCCGCGACGAAATAGACGCGCGTTCCGTCCTCTCGCCGACCGACCCCGTCGACGCCGGGGATCATCGGCAGCGCTCCGGTGCTCGTGTAGTGGGCGCCGCGGGCGCCGCTCCGCACGCGCGGATGCAGGCCGACGGCGAGGACGTCGACGAGCGACTCGTCGCTGGTGCGGGCCTGGGGAACTTCGAACTGCTGATAGTGCGGCGGTTCGTCGAACGACGTGACGACGGCCGCGTTCATCTTCGCCATGAGCGATCCTTCTTGCCGATTTGGTTTGTGTCACGTACAATTTAGTTGGTGGCACGTACTAAATCAAGACAGCTCGCACCGGTCGACGGTCTCGCCGAGCTGTCGTTCCTCATCCACGGTCTGCTCGAGCGTCGGGTGGCCGAACACGACCTCTCGATCATCCAGACGCGGCTCCTCGGCGTCCTGCGCGATCGCCAGCCGACGATGAACGAGCTGGCCCGGCTCCTCTCGCTCGACAAGTCGAGCGTCACCGGCCTCGTCGACCGGGCCGAGACCCGCGGCCTCGTCGTGCGCATTCCGTCGGAGAGCGACCGGCGGGTAGTGCGGGTCGCGCTGACCAACGCCGGTCGCGGGCTCGCCTCTGAGGTCGCGTCGCAGTTCGAAGCGGATGTCTCGATCCTCCTCGGCCGGCTCCCTCGGTCCGATCGCGCCGTGCTTTCTCGTCTTGTCAGCCGCCTGCTGGTTGCCGATGCTGACGCTCGAGGCGTCGACCTGTTCGCGACGGTCGACGCGCCGTCACCGGGTGCTGCGAAGCGGAACGGCGCCCCCGGTCTTGACAGCGCGCCCGCTGCGCGTTAGCTTACGCGCGCTTCTATTGAAACGTTTTAATGAAACGTTTCAAGAAGACAAGAAATGGAGATCGCACTCTTCAACGACGGGCTGGCTCATCTCGGGCGTCGCGGGGCCATCAGCTGGTGCGCCGAGCG
>DATBYI010000757.1:0-4459 GCA_036513815.1 Solirubrobacteraceae bacterium | reverse complement strand
GTTCGGCGAGGGTCTGATTGAGCGGTGACCACAGCGCGGGCGCCTGCGTAACGACAGCCCCGACCAGCGCGGGTGCGCACGCAGTGGCGGGATTCACGCGGTGGCGGCTGTAGACCTCGCGCAGCGCCTCGTGTCTTGCCTTGGGGTCATCCGGGTGCGCGCGCTGAACCGCCTCGAAATCCGCGCGGGCCGCCTCGATGCGGCGCTTGAAGGGTCGCGAACCGAGCCGGGTTAGTCGGCGGAACGCAACCATCACGGCGCCGTAGATGAGGGCGCCCCGTAACGACACCGGACCGCCGGTGCGGACGTCGGCGCGCCGCAGCCCGAGCGCGCGGTATCCCGGGCCGCGCTGGTTCAGGGCCGCTAGCTGAACGACCTCGCCACCGACCCCAAAGACCGTCTGCCACCGTCCGGGGACCGTAAACGCAGGGCACGGCTCCGGATCTTCTCCCGCCCTCCGCCGGCGGCGTGCGTGAAGTGCGGCCGCGCCTGCCGAGACGGCCAAGACCGGCAGGAAGATCACAGCCGCATCGATGGCGCCGGCGGCCAGTCGCCGTGGCACAGGTGCCACCGTGAGCCCCCGCGAACGGCTCTTGAACATCGCGCCAAGCTTCTCACACCGCCCGCGCTAGCCGAGGGAAATGAGCGCGATCCCCGCCACCACCGCCACGGCACCGACGAACCGCATCGGACCGATCTTCTCCCGGCCGCTGATGGCGAGGACGACGGTGGCGATCACCACCCCGGACTCGCGCACCGCCGCCACCGACGCCGCCGGTGCGATGCGCAAGGCGGCAAGAGCGAGCGCGTAGGCGCCCGAGAAGCCGACGCCGGCCAGCAGCGTGCGGGGAGTGATCGCGGCGCGCAGGGCGGCCGCGCCGCGGACACGCCAGGCGCCGATCAGGTAGCCGAGCGACGTGATCGCGAAGATCACCTCCAGATAGGCGAGTGGTGAGGCGTGCGTGACGCCGTGTTTGTCGATCAGCGTGTAGGTGGCGATGCACGCGCCGACCGACAACGCCAGCGCGAGATCGCGCGGAGTCCCCGAGGCGCGAATGCCGCGCACAAGGACGATCCCGATCGCGACGAGCACCACGCCGGCCGCGGCGGCGAGCGACACGGTCGCTCCGGTGACAATCGCGCCAGCGATGAGCACGAGGACGGGCGCCGAACCGCGCGCGATCGGATAGACGAAGCTCATCGCCGCCACCGAGTAGGCGGTGGCGAGGAGCACCAGGTACAGCCCCTCGGCGGCGCTCGAGCTGACCACATAGGGCCAGACGGACGAGTCCAGACGCCAGGTGATCACCGCCACCGGCACGATCACCAGCGTCCCCACGACCATCCCGACAGCCGTGGCGCTGTGGGTGTCGTCGGCGCCCGACAGCAGCAGGTTCCAGGTGGCGTGGACGACCGCGGCGCCGAGGGCGAGAAGGAGGGCGTCAAGGGGCAACCTCACATCGTTTATCGAAATCCGGACGCGGACGGTCCCGTTCTGGTTGGATGCGTGGCATGAGCGTGCTGGATCTGCTCACCCCGGAGGAGCTGGAGCTCGCTCCGCCCGCACCCGCGCCACGGACCTCCGGCGCGATGAAGGCGGTCCTGACCGACGACCGGTTCTCGGACCCGAACTGGATCTACGAACGCAAGCTCGACGGCATCCGCTGCATCTCGATCCGCTCGGGCAAGGACGTCACGCTGCTCTCGCGCAATGACATCCCGCAGAACGATCGCTACCCGGAACTGGTCGAGGCGCTCGAAGCCGAAACCTGCCAGCAGTTCGCGATCGACAGCGAGGTCGTCGCGTTCCAGGGGTCCGAGACGAGCTTCGCCCTACTGGCGGAGCGCCACCAGCACTGGGTGCCGGTGTTTATGTACGTCTTCGACATTCTCTGGCTCGAAGGTCACGACGTTCGCCCGCTTCCGCTCCGCACTCGCAAACGGCTGCTCAGAAGCGCGCTTCAGTTCCACGGGAACGTGCGCTGGACCCAGTACCGCAATCGCGACGGCGAGGCTCTGTTCAAGGAGGCCTGCCGCAAGGGCTGGGAAGGGCTGATGGCCAAACGCGCCGACAGCCCGTACGTGACCACGCGCTCGCGCGACTGGCTGAAGTTCAAGTGCGCCCACGGGCAAGAGCTCGTGGTCGGCGGCTACACCGAACCGCGCGGCTCGCGGGTCGAGTTCGGGGCGCTGCTCCTCGGCTACTACAAAAATGGAAAGCTCGAGTACGCCGGAAAGGTCGGCACCGGCTTCGACACCGCGACGCTGCACGAGCTGGGCGCCCAGCTCCGCGCCCTCAAGCGCAGCGACCCACCGTTCGTCGAGCCAGAGTCGATCAAGGAGCGCCACGTCACGTGGGTCGAGCCGAAGCTCGTCGCCGAGCTCGGCTTCACCGAGTGGACGCGGGACGGGCGCCTGCGCCACCCGCGCTTCCTCGGGCTGCGCGACGACAAGGACGCGAGTGAGGTGGTCCGCGAGGGGTGAGCGGCGATAGCAACTGAATCCCTCAAGATCGGACGCCGGGAAATCCGCTTCACCCACGCCGATCGGGTCGTCTTCCCGGAGGCCGGGTTGACCAAGCTCGACCTGGCCCACCACTACGAGCGCGTCGCGCGGTTGATGCTGCCCTACGTGCGCGACCGCCCGTTGGCGCTCCAGGCCTACCCGGAGGGGATCGAGAAAAAGGGCTTCTTCCTGAAGGCCGTCCCGGACTACTTCCCGAGCTGGGTCAAGCGCGTCACGCTGCCGAAGAAGGGAGGCACGACCACGTACGCGCTCCCGCAGGACGTCGCGACGCTCGTCTATCTGGTCGGCCAGAACGTGGTCACGATGCACACCTGGCTCGCGCGCGCGGACAAGCCCCACCAACCCGATCGACTGACGCTTGACTTCGATCCCTCGGGCGGAGGCTTCGCCGAAGTGCGGGCCGCGGCACGCGCCGCCGGCGACCGCCTGCGCCACCTCGGGCTCATCCCGTACGCGATGACGACCGGCTCACGCGGCGTCCACGTCGTCTGTCCGCTGCGCCGCGGGCCCGATTTCTCAGAGGTCCACGCTTTCGCCCGGGCGCTCGCGGAGAAAATGGTGGCCGACGATCCCAACCACCTCACGCTCGAGTGGCACAAGGCCGACCGGGGAACGCGGATCTACGTCGACATAAACCGGATCGCCTACGCGCAGCACGCGGTCGCGCCCTATGCGGTCAGACCGCGCCCCAAGGCCCCGGTGGCGACGCCGATCCACTGGGAGGAGCTGTCCGACCGCGCTCTTCGTCCCGATCGCTGGACGGTCGAGACCATCGGCGAGCGGCTCGACGACGGCGATCCGTGGGCCGGCATGAACCGCCGCGCGCGGGCCCTCCCGCGCAGCATTTAGTCGCCTAACGCTGGCGTCGGCGCCGGCGCTTCCCGGTGACCTGCCACGGCCCGGGCGTCCAGTCGAGCACCATGTTCACGATCCACACGATGAGCGTGGCTTCGACGAGCGTCCAGAAACCGTGGATGTGGAAGCCGCTGACGATCGACCGGGTGATGACGAGCATCAACAACGAGACGAAGAACCAGGCGAACCCCAAGGTGAGGATCGCCAGCGGGAAGGTGATGAACCGCAGCAGCGGCTTGAGCACGGTGTTGAGCACTCCGAAGACCGCAGCCGCCTCGAGCAGCGCGCCGGCGTTCTTGACCGTGACGTCGCTCAACAGCGCCACCACGACCGCGAGAACGAGGGCGTTCGTCAGCCAGGAGATGGCGAGCCGGACCACGAGCGGCGGCCCGGGAGTCGGCCGCTCGACGGCAATGTCGTGCTGGCTGGGGCTCACGTACTCAGAGTAAACCCCTGGGGACCCGAGTTGGGAGAACTCCGATCAGTAGCTGAACACGGTCGCACCCTCGCCGCTCCAGTCCGCCTATCCGAGCGTCAGCTGCCCATGCACGTAGTCGATCGAGATCGTCCCGAAATGAGACAGCACATCCGAGCCGAGCAGCCCGAACGCCTTGCCGTCCGCGCCTGCGATCACGGAGTCCGTGGCCACGATGTTGGGCAGGGGCTGACCGGCGATCGACCAGCGCGACAGCCGGACCTTGCTGGCCGCCTCCGAGCAGCCGACCCCGGTGACCTTGATCGGCTTGCCGACCATCTTCAGGTGCAGCTTGCGAGCGAGCGCGACGTCGACGAGCGTCTTGGAGGATCCGGTATCGACCAGGAAGGGGAAGGCGCGGCCATGGATGACGACCCGGGCGAGCGCGAGCGTCTCGCCGTCGCGCGCCTTGAGAATGACCAGCGGAGCGGTCGAGGCGACATGCGCTGACGGGGTCGACGCGAAACCCCAGCCGGTGAAGGCGACCAGCACGAACGAACCGACCAGCCCTGCAAGAGCGATGAAACGGCGCACCCTTCCTCCCTTCGTTGGAACCTGGACGTGGCGACCTGGCGCGATCGAGCCTAGAGGTTCCGATGCGGA
>DATBYI010000756.1:0-16049 GCA_036513815.1 Solirubrobacteraceae bacterium | reverse complement strand
CGGCGCCACCCCCTCGACCACCGGCGCCACCCCCTCGACCACCGGCGCCACCCCCTCGACCACCGGCGCCACCCCCTCGACCACCGGCGCCACCGACGGCCGGTACCCCACGAAGTGCGTGTGCTCCGGGGTGCTCACCAGCCGCCGCCCCGACCGGAGCGTGATCGCGACCCCATCGCGCGCCACCGATCGATGCACCCGGACCACGCGCGCCGGCTCAAACGACCCGCCGCCGTGTCCCGAGAGCACGAAATCGCCCACGGACACGTCCTCGATCGGCCGTCGCGTACCGTCGGCCAGGGTCACGAGCGTCCCCCCCACCAGGCACTGGGCGTCGTCGCCGACGACCATCAGGTTGCGCCGCTCCTCGGCGAGCAGCTGGAGCCAGCGGTACTGGGCGTGGTTGGTGTCCTGGTACTCGTCGACGAGGACGTGGCGGAACGTGCCGGCGTACTGGTCGCGCACCTCCTGGAAGAGCTGGAGGACGTTGACCGCGTTCACGAGCAGGTCGTCGAAGTCCATCGCGTTCATGCGGTGCAGCTCGCGCTCGTACATCCGGTAGGTGTCCGCCACCGTCTGCTCGAAGTAGGACCCGACCATCCGCCCGTAGGCATCCGCGTCCCGCAGCCGGTTCTTGGCGTCCGAAATCTGACCCTGGATCGCCGCCGGCGTGAAGCGCTTGGGATCGATCCCGAGCTCGTCCAGGCAGCGCTTCACCAGCCGTCGCGAGTCGGCCTGGTCGTAGATCGTGAACCGCCGCGTGTACCCCAGTCGGTCGGCGTGGGCGCGGAGCATTCGTGCGCACGCGGCGTGGAACGTCATCACCCACATCGCGCGGACCCGCCGTCCCACCAGCAATTCGGCCCGGTCGCGCATCTCCCCCGCCGCCTTGTTGGTGAACGTGATGGCCAGGATCTCGTTCGGCTTGGCCGCGTCGGTCGCCACCAGATAGGCGATCCGGTGGGTCAGAACGCGGGTCTTGCCCGAGCCCGCGCCGGCCAGGATCAGCAGCGGTCCCTCGCCGTACGTGACGGCCTCACGCTGGGGCTCGTTCAGCCCGGCGAGAAGGGTTTCCAGCTCCGTTGCGGTGTCTGCCATGACAGTCTTCAACGGTAGCGACGGCAGTGGTCGTCGCCGAAGGCGCCGACGATCCCAAGACGCCCCCCCAGTCTGCAATCCAACCACTCGTGAGCGATCTGCTGAACCAGCTCAGGACCTCCTGCGCGCTCGTGTCCGAGCGGGCTCGCTACGTCCACGTCGAGCGCGACCGGATCCCCGGCTACATGGGCAGGCTCCCGATGGACCTGCCCGGCGATGGCCCCGACCCCGAGACCCACGTCACCGAGGGCACGCGCGAGGACCTCGCGGCGTTCTGGCTCACCCTGGACGCGATCAACTTCGGTTCGGGCTGGTTTCCCACCCTGCGCAAGCGCCCCGGCCGGTCGGGCTATTACACGATCGCCGGCGCGCTCCGGGACCGCTTCGACGCCCACGGCCCATGGCTCGCGGCGGAGCTGGCCCGGATCGGACCCGGCGAGGTCGCCGCCGCCCTCGGCCAGGACCCCGACCACGAGCTGATGGCGCTGTTCGCGAACTCGCTCAACGATCTCGGCCGGCACGTCGCCGCCTTCCACGCCGGCCAGTTCGCCGGCGTCGTCGACGCCGCGGGCAGCTCGGCCGTCGCTCTCGTCGACCGCTTGAGCGGCTGGCAGTCGTTCGCCGACAGCTCGCGCTACGACGACCTGGCCGTCCCGTTTCTCAAGCGCGCCCAGATCGTCGCCGCCGACCTGGCCCGCGCCGGCGTGGCTGCCTTCCGCGACATCGACCAGCTGACGATGTTCGCCGACAACCTCGTCCCGCACGTCCTCCGGATCGACGGACTGCTCACCTACGATCCCGCCCTGCTCGAGCGGATCGAGCGCGGCGAGTTGATCGAGCACGGCTCACCCGAGGAGATCGAGTTGCGGGCCTGTTCGGTACACGCGGTATCGCTGCTCGCCGCCGAGCGACCCGGGGCGCTCGAGGCCGAGATCGACTACCTGCTCTGGCACCGCGGCCACGAGCCGCGCTACAAGGAGCACCCGCGCCACCGCTCGCGCTGCACCGCGTACTGATGCGGTGCTGCACCGCCTACTGACGCGGGCCTGCTACCCCTCAGCTCGGCCACCCCGCGGGCGAGAAGCTTCAGTTGTCCGCGGCGCGACCGATAAGCGGGCTGGGATGCACCGCACAGCCGTCAGCCCGTCGACCCTGCCCGCACGTAACAACGGGGCGGGCTCGCCTGCGCCGGCGCCGACCGATGTGCGACAGGCGCTGCGCTGGGGCGATCGCCACCACGACCGCTGGCTCGAGCGCTGGATCCGCTCGACCGAGGACCTCGCCCGGCTGCGCTACTCGCACCGCATGCTCGACGCCGTGATCGACGAGATCGACGGACGGCAGATCCGGGTCGGCGAGCAGTGGCTGACCGACTACGCCTCCTGCAACTACCTCGGCCTGGACCTCGATGAGGAGATCATCGCGGCCATCCCCGAATACCTGAAGCGTTGGGGCACGCACCCGAGCTGGTCTCGCCTGCTCGGGAGCCCGGTCCTGTACGAGCAGATCGAGGACCGGCTCACCGCGCTGCTCGGCGCCGAGGACAGCCTCGTGCTCCCGACCATCACCCACATCCACATGTCGGTGATCCCGGTGCTAGCGGGCGGCGGCACGATCTTCCTCGACAGCCGCGCCCACAAGACGATCTACGACGGCTGCGCGCTGGCCGAAGCTCGCGGCGCCACGATTCAGCGGTTCGGGCACGAGAACCTGGACCAACTCGAAGCCTTCCTGCGGGACCCGAGCTGGCGCCGGCCGGGGATGATCTGCATCGACGGCGTCAACAGTATGACCGGCAACGCGCCGGACATCGCCGCGTTCGCGGCGCTGACGCGTGAGCATGACGCGATCCTCTACGTCGACGATGCCCACGGTTTCGGCGTCGTCGGGGAGCGCGCTGCCGATGAGCCCTGCGACTACGGCTCGCGCGGCAACAGCATCGTCCGTCACGTGGACGAGAGCTACGAGAACATCGTCCTGGTCGGCGGCTTCTCCAAGGCCTACTCCTCGCTGCTGGCCTTCATCGCGTGCCCGACCGCGCTCAAGCAGGTACTGAAGACCGCGGCGCCCCCGTACCTCTACTCCGGGCCCTCCCCGGTCGCTTCGCTCGCCACCGTGCTCGAGGGCCTGCGGGTCAACGACGCGCGGGGCGATCAACTGCGCGGCAAGCTCCATCACCTCACCTCGCGCGTCCTTGACCGGCTCGACGAGCTCGGCGTCTACACGCCGAACCACTCGGGCTTCCCGATCATCGAGGTGCCGCTGGCTGACCCGGACAGCGTCGACGAGGTCGGCGACCTGCTGTTCGACCGCGGCATCTACGTGACCATGGCCGTCTATCCGCTCGTCCCCCGCGACGAGGTCGGGTTCCGCCTCCAGCTCACCGCGGCGAACACCGACGAGCAGGTCGATCATCTGTGCACGGTCCTCGGTGAAGTCGCGCAGCGGTTCAAGCTGCACCCCTCGCGCGCCGACTAGCCCTCATAACACGATGACTGCCGCCCCATCGACCATCGCTAACCGACGCCACCTGTGGTGGGTGTTCTTCGTCTTCGGCGCGTTCGTCACCGGGCTCTACGTGTTCGTGCCGCCGCTGAAGGGCAGCCCCCTGGTCATCAACGGCCTCGGCCTGTACGGCCTCCTCGCCCTCGTCGCCGGGATCCGGCTCTACCGGCCGAATGCCCGCCTGGCCTGGTGGCTGTTCGTCCTCGGCGTGTTCCTGTTCTGGGTCGGCGACGTCTACACGTACAGCGTCCGGATCCTGTTCAACGTCACCGTCCCGTTCCCGTCGTTCGGCGACGCCGTGTACCTGACCATGTATCCGGTCCTGATGGTCGGCATCATGCTGTTCGTCCGTCGCCGCAACCAGCGCGCGGACGGCCCGGGCGCGGTGGACGCGCTGATCATGACGCTGGGGCTGGCGCTCGTCTCCGGGATCATCCTGATCGCCCCCTATGTCCACGACAAGACGCTGGGGTTGCTGCCCAAGCTCGTCTCGATCGGCTACCCGATGGGCGACATCATCCTGCTCGCCGCGGGTATCCGGCTCGCCGTCGACGCCGGCAAACGCCGGCCGGCCTTCTACCTGCTGATCGCCGGGATCGTGTCGATGCTGGTCACCGACGACACGTACGGCGTGCTGACGCTGCACAACGTCTACAACCACCAGCTCTGGCTCGATGCCGGCTGGATCTTCTTCTATCTGTTCTGGGGGGCGGCAGCGCTGCACCCCTCGATGCAGGAGCTCTCCGACGTGGAGGCCGACCGCGAGGCGAGGCTGACCCCGCTGCGACTCGCGTTGCTGGCCGGCGCCACGCTCGTCGCGCCGGCGCTCGAGATCATCAAGGTCATCCCGACCCGGAACTGGGACCTGCTCTTCATCATCGGCGCCTCGGCGCTGCTGTTCGCGCTCGTGGTGGCGCGTATGACCGGGCTCGTGCGACAGCGCGAGAAGTCGGTCTCGCGCGAGCGGGCACTGAGCGCGGCCGGCGGCCTGCTCGTCGCAGCGACCGCGCCGCAGGAGATCGTCACCGCCGCGCTCCAGGCCGTCGCCGACTTCGGCCAGGACCGCGTCGACGCCCGGGTGTGCCGATTCTCAGGCGGCCAGGACCGCGCGACGGCGCTCGACGGGGACGGCAAGCTGTCCGATTGGCCGATCTCCGAGGAGGTCTCCGCCCTGCTGCACACCTCGGGCGGCTCGGCGCTGACCAAGCTGCCGGCGCACGCCCGCGAGGAGCTGAAGCTGCGCGCGGGCGACGATCACGTGCTGCTGCTCGAGCTCCGTCCCGCCGGTCCCGCCAACACCGGCCTGGCGCTCGTCCTCTCCGGTGAGGCCGCCCACGACGAGGAAACGCGCTACGCGCTGCGCACGCTCGCGCACCAGGTTGCCCTCGCGCTGAGCAGCGCCGAGCTGAGCGCCGAGGTCCACCGCCGGGCCAGCGAGGCCAGGTTCGCGACGCTCGTGCAGAACTCGAGCGACCTGATCACCGTGCTCGACGCGAACAACACGGTCCTGTACCAGAGCCCCTCGATCGAGCGCGTGCTCGGTTACACCGTCGAAGAGGTCACCGGCCGCCCGTTCGAGCAGCTGCTGCACGCCGACGAGCAGGGCCGCCTGCTCCGTCGCCTGACCGACGGGGCCGACGCCGCCGGACGCTCCGAGGTCATCGACTGCCTGCTCTCCCACAAGGACGGCAGCCTGCGCCACTTCGAGATCCTGCACGCCGACCTGCTGTCCGACGCCACCGTCGGCGGGATCGTCCTGAACGGCCGCGACGTGAGTGAGCGCAAGGCCTTCGAGGAGCAGCTCGCCCACCAGGCCTTCCACGACCCGGTCACGCACCTCGCCAACCGCGCGCTGTTCAACGAGCGCGTGCGTCACGCGGTGGCGCGGACCCTGCGCGAGGGCGTGGGGATGGCCGTGCTGTTCGTCGACCTCGACGACTTCAAGACCGTCAACGACAGCCTCGGCCACGCCGTCGGCGACCGTGTTCTGCTCGAGGTGGCCAAGCGGATCTCGACCAGCGTCCGCGCCGCCGACACGGCCGCTCGGTTCGGTGGCGACGAGTTCGCGATCCTGCTCGAGGACGTCGTCGATCTGAGCGCGGCGGTCGAGACCGCGGAGCGGATCCTCGACGCGCTCAGCCGCCCCCTCGAGCTCGAGGGAAACCAGATGATCATCCGCGCGAGCCTCGGCATCTCGGTCGCCGAGGCGGGCAACGCCGCGGACGCCGACGAGCTTATCCGCAACGCCGACGCCGCCATGTACATCGCCAAGAGCGACGGCAAGGGCGGCTATCGCCTGTTCGAGCCCGCGATGCACGATCGGGTCGTGGCCCGCCTCGCGCTGCGCGCCGACCTACAGCGAGCGCTCGAGGGCGAGGAGTTCGAGCTGCACTACCAGCCGCTCGTGCGGCTCGAGGACGGAGCCGTCACGGGCGTCGAGGCGCTCGTCCGCTGGCACCATCCGACGCGGGGCTTGATCGCGCCGCTCGAGTTCATCCCGTTCGCCGAGGAGAGCGGCATGATCGTCGACATCGGCCGGTGGGTCCTGCGCGCGGGTTGCCGGCAGGCGCGAGCCCTGCGCGACCGGATCACCCACCCCGTGCTGCCGACGATCGGCATCAACCTGTCGGTCAAGCAGCTGTTCCATCCGGACATCGTCTCGGACGTCGCGAACGCGCTCGAGGACGCCAAGCTCGAGCCCGACGCGCTCACGCTCGAGATCACCGAGTCGGTGATGATGACCGACACCGAGCTCGCGATCAGCCGCCTCAACGAATTGCGGGCGCTCGGCGTGCGCCTGGCCATGGACGACTTCGGGACCGGCTACTCGTCGCTGAGCTCGCTCAGCATGTTCCCGCTCGACATCCTCAAGATGGATCGCTCGCTGCTCGCCGCCGGCGCCTCCCCGGTCACCTCCGGACTCGCCTCCGCCGTGCTCAGCCTGGGCGAGACGTTCGATCTCGAAGTGGTGGCCGAGGGGATCGAATTCCCCGAGCAGTCGGCCACGCTCAAGGATCTCGGCTGCGACACCGGCCAGGGGTTCTACTTCGCCAAGCCGATGGAGTCAGAGCGCCTGATCAGCTTCCTGGAAGAGCGCGCGGGCGCACCCGAGGGGACGGTTCTGCCGACGGGCCTGGACTGAGCCCGTGCAGCAGAGCTACGAGAGCCTCGACCGGCCGGGGGGCTTCAGCCGCGTTCGGCTCCTCGCCCCCCTCGCGCACCGCGACTACCGCCTGCTGGTAGGGGGCACCGCGGTCTCGCTGCTCGGGGACGGACTGTTCCTGGTGGCGCTGGCCTGGCAGGTCTACACGCTCTCGGATGCACCGAGCGCGTTGGCGACGGTCGGGATCGCGATGACGATCCCGACGATCACCTGTCTGCTCATCGGTGGCGCGGTCAGCGATCGCTTCGACCGCCGCCTCGTGATGCTCATCGCCGACGCGGTCCGCGCGCTGATCCTGGCGACGCTCGCGGCGCTGGCCATCTCGGGCGCCCTGAGGCTGTGGGAGCTGTGGGCGATCGCCGTCGTCTACGGCGCCGCCACCGCGTTCTTCAACCCGGCCTCCGATGCGCTGGTCCCGCAGCTCTTGCCAGCCGACGCGCTGGCTCAGGCGAACTCGCTCGACCAGCTGATCCGTCCGCTCGCGCTCCGGCTGGCCGGTCCGGCGGCCGGCGGCGTGCTCGTCGGCGCGATCGGCTCCGGCTGGGCCTTCGGACTTGACGCCGGTTCGTTCGCGGTGTCGGCGGCAACGCTGCTGGCGATCTCGCCGCGACCGGTCGGGGAGGCCCGGCCGACACGGCTCGTCGCGCGGGAGATCAAGGATGGGCTGAGCTACGTGCGTGGCCGCCCGTGGCTGTGGGCGACGCTGGTCAGCGCCGCCGTCGCCTACCTGCTGTTCATGGGCCCGACCGAGGTGCTGCTGCCGTTCATCGTCAAGCACCGGTTCACCGACGGCGCGACCGACCTGGGCCTGATCTTCGCCGCCGGCGGCGTCGGGTCGCTCGTGTGCGCGCTCGCGATCGGGCAGCTTGGTCTCCCCCGCCGCAGCCTCGTGTTCATGTACGTCGTCTGGACCGTCGCGACGCTCGCCGTCGCCGGCTACGGCCTGTCCCGAGACCTGCTCGGCTTGATGCTCGCCAGCGTCCTGTTCAACACGCTCGAGACCGCCGGGACGATCGCCTGGGCCACCGCCAAGCAGCGTCACGTCCCCGCGCACCTGCTCGGGCGCGTGTCGAGCCTCGACTGGCTGATCTCGATCGGTCTCCTGCCGCTGTCCTACGCGCTGACCGGAACCGTGGCCGCGGGTCTCGGAGCCCGTGCGACCCTCGTCTGGGCCGGCGTTCTCGGCGCGGTCGTGACGTTCGCGCCGGCGCTCAGCCGGCGCGTACGCGCTGTCGATGACAGCTGGCGGCTACCGGTCGAGGGCCTCAAGGCGGGCCCGGGTGATCGCCTCGGCGCCGGCCTCGCCGACTAGCAGGTCGGCGCGGATCGTCCAGCTGCCCAGCAGGTCGACGGCCGGGAAACGGCCCGTGCTCGCGAGCAGCGGATCGAGCGCGATCACCGTCGTCTCGCCTCCGAGCGGTTCGGTGGCGGTGGCGATCACGGTGAGCGACCCTCCCCCGGCGATGTTGCGCGCCGAGGCCAGCAGCTTGCGCGCTGCGTGGGGTTGCAGACCGCTCAGCGTGTCGATCAGAACGACGGCGTTCGATCCGCGCGCGGCCAGGCGGCGGGCCTGGTCGACGACGCGCTCGATCGTCTGCGCCTGGGCGTCGGCGGAGGCGGCGAAGCTGATTGCCGCGACCGGCGCCAGCGACCCATCCTGCCAGTCGGAGATCTCCTCCGGTCGGACGCCGGCGAGCACGACCGACAGCTGGATGTCCTCATGGGCGCTCAGGGTCACGGCCAGGCGCTTGAGCGCCTCGGTCTTGCCGGCGCGGGCCGGTCCGGCGACCGTCACCCGCGAGCCCCGCCCGAACGGCGCCAGCCATTCGATCGCCTTGATCGTCGGGTCGTCGGATCCGAGCCGGAACCGCTCGCTCGGGAACGCGGCCGGCAGGTCGTCGAAGCGGGTGCTGTCCGCCACTTCCTCGGCGGGACGGCCGTTGATCGTGTCGATCCGGATCAGGGACGCGAAGCGCTCGGAGCGACGTGGCGCCCGGCGAGGGCCCGAGATGCGGTCCCCCGGCACGAGCTCGCAGCGCTTGACCTGAGCCGCCGACACGTAGACGTCGTCCTCGGAGGGCTCGGGCGGATTCACGCGCAGGAAGCCCGAGCCGTTCGGCAACAGCTCGACCTCGCCCTCGACGATCTCCTCCTGCTCGGGCTCCTTCTCCGCGCGCTCGCGCTCGCGCCCGCGTCCGCGCCCGCCTGCGCGCTTCGTGGGCTCCTCCGCCTCGTCGCTTTCCTCGGCGGCGGGGGCCTCCTCCTCTTCGTCGTCGTCTTGCTCGGCGGCGCCGTTCTCGTCGTCGTCGCGTGCGGCGGCGCGGCCGCGGCCCCCGCGGCGTCCGCGCCGGCGCCGGCTGGGCCGCTCCTCATCACCCGCGCCCTCCGCCTCGGCATCGTCGACCGGCGCCGCATCGTCGGCCGGTCCCGCGTCGTCGACCGGTGCTGCGTCGTCGACCGGTGCCGGTTCCGCGCCCGCGGGCTCGCCGCCCTGACGGGTGAGGATCGCGTCGATCAACTCGGCCTTGCGGAGACGGCGGTAACCGTCGATTGAGAGCTCTGAGGCGAGCGCGTGAAGGTCGGCGAGCGGGCTGGCAGCCAGGGCGTCGCGGTCCAGTACTGACATTAGGGTGCCTCCTTGGGCTGGGGTCGGATCGGTGGGCTCCGGTCGCGTTGTGCCAGCGACCGGCGATTCACTTAGCGTCGAATGTAGCGGCACTCCCGGCCACGCGCCCCCACCTTCCCAGCTGGGTCATATCCGCACGCTCGACCCACCACTCTCGGTGAATGGCGATTCAGCGCCACATATGGGTCACGACGGCACGCTCGGCGATCGCGACTCGTCGAGTGTGCCGTTGTGACCCAGCCCGGGCTTTTAGATGCCGGTCGCCGCCGGGCCGACCGCGTCCTCGCGGCGGAGATCGGTTGCCAGCTGTAGCTCGGAATCGAGCACCGCGTCGCCGGCCAGCACGGCCCGCACCGCGAGGAAGTCGGCGGTCTCCGCCACATCGTGGACGCGCAGCACGTGCGCGCCGGCGTCGACCCCGTAGCCGATCGCGGCCAACGTGCCGCCCAGCCGCGCACGCGGCGGACGGCCCGTGATGGCGCCGATGAAGTCCTTGCGCGAGACGGCCAGCAGCAGCGGCCGTCCGAGCGCATGCAGATCGGGCAAGGCGCGGAGCACCGCGACCGTCTGCGCCGGCGTCTTGCCGAAGTCCGGCCCGGGATCGAGCAGGAACTGCTCGGAGTCCATGCCGCGCGCGAGCGCCGTTTCCATCCGCTCGCGCAGGAAGGCCTCGACGTCGGCCACGATCTGCCCGTCCAGCGACGGATCGAGCAGTTTCTCCTTCGGCTTGGCCCGCGTGTGCATGAGCACGAGACCCGCCCCCGTCTCCGCGCACACGTCGGCGAGCCGCGGATCCCGCAGTCCGCTCACATCGTTGACGATCGCCGCGCCGGCCTCGATCGCGGCCCGCGCCACCGCCGGCTTGTAGGTGTCGACCGAGACGAGCGCGCCGAGCCCTCCGGCCACCCGCTCGATTAGCGGCACCACGCGCTGGATCTCCTCTTCCGGCGCCACCGGGGGCTGCGTCGTCACTCCGGATTCGCCGCCGATGTCGATCAGGTCAGCGCCGGCGTCCAGCAGCGTCTGCGCGAGCGTGACGCGGTCCTCGATCGTCGGGTGGAGACCGCCGTCTGAGAACGAATCGGGCGTCGCGTTGACGATCCCCATCAGCCACGGCCGCTCGCCCAGCTCGAACCTGCCCACGGCCGTGCTCAGCCAGAGTCTCGGCGCCGGCGTCGAATCTCGGCTGCCCATTGCTCCGAGGTTATCCAGCCCCCGGAGACTGCCCGTGCACTCCTTACCGAGTGGCTAGTGGGCCGGGTCCGCGACGCCGTCCTCGCGCCGCTGCTCGACGATGCCCTTGATCCGCTCAAGCGTCTCCTCGGACATCCGCCGGATCTCCCAGTGGGTCAGCTTCATCACCAGCATCGAGGAGGTGGCGATGACATCGGCGTTGCGCGGCTCGTGCTCGAGCAGGCCCATCTCGCCGATCAGGTCGCCCTGCTTCAGCGAGGCGATCTTCTTCCCGTCTCGGATCACGTCGGCGGTCCCCTCCTCGATGCCGATCAGCTCGGTCGAGTAGTCGCCCTGCTTCATGAGGATCTGGCCGTTGGCCACGCTCGTCTCGGTGGCGAACGCGGCGAGGCGATCGGCCTCCTCGTCGGAGAGGTGGGAGAAGATCGGAATCTCTTTCAGGCGGTTCGGATCCATCGGTTCGGCCCTCGGTTTACCCGTAGGTGATTCGCCCTTAACTAGAGCGACTGCACTTCGGAGGTGATATCGCTCACAGACTGCTTGGCGTCCCCGAACAGCATCGCGGTCTTGGGGTCGTAGAAGAGCGGGTTGTCGATCCCGGCGAAGCCGCTCGCCATCGAGCGCTTGAGCACGATGATCGACCCCGACTCGTTCACGTTCAGGATTGGCATGCCGTAGATGGGCGAGCCGGGCTCGTTCTTCGCCGCGGGGTTCGTCACGTCGTTGGCTCCGATCACGAGCGTCACGTCGGTGCGCGGGAACTCGGGGTTGATCTCGTCCATCTCGCGCAGCAGGTCGTAGGGCACGTCGGCCTCGGCGAGGAGCACGTTCATGTGGCCGGGCATGCGGCCGGCGACCGGGTGAATCGCGAACTTGACCGTGACGCCCTTCTTCTCGAGCGCCCTCTCGAGCTCGCGCACGGCGTGCTGGGCCTGCGCCACCGCCATCCCGTAGCCGGGCGCGATCACCACCTGGCGCGCGTACGAGAGCTGGATCGCGACGTCCTGGGCCGAGGTCGCGCGCACGGGTCCGCGGTCCTCTGCTCCGGCCGCCTTCGGCGCCGCTATCGCGCCGCCGAAGCCGCCGGCCACGATGGCCGGGACCGAGCGGTTCATGGCCTTGGCCATCAGGTTGGTCAGGATCGTTCCCGACGCGCCGACGATCATCCCGGCCACGATCAGCGCCGTGTTATTCAAAGCGATGCCGGTGGCGGCGGCGGACAGACCGGTGAACGCGTTCAATAGCGAGATCACCACCGGCATGTCCGCCCCCCCGATCGGGAGGACGACCATGTTCCCGAGCAGCGCCGCGGCGAACAGGATTCCGATGATGAACAGCGCCTGCGAGTGCGTCCCGGCCGCGAGGACGACCGCGCTCACCACGCAGATGGTGAACAGCGCGCCGTTGATGAGCGACTGGCCGGGCAGCTTGATCGGCCGGCCGGGCAGGATCTCCTGGAGCTTGCCGAACGCGATATTCGAGCCCCAGAACGACACCGAGCCGACGATCGCAGCGAACAGCGACGGGATCTCGACTCTGAGCTCGAACGTCCCGCCGAAATGGTGGCGGTACTCGATCCACGCGATGATCGCCACCGCGCCGCCGCCGACGCCGTTGAACAGCGCGACCATCTGGGGTATCGCGGTCATGTGCACGTTGCGCGCCGCCGGCACCCCGACCGCGATCCCGATCACGAGCCCGAGCGCTATCAGCCACGGCGTGCTCGAGCCGCTCAGCACGTGCGGGGTGAGCAGCGTGGCGATGACCGCGATCGCCATTCCCACCGCGGCGATCTTGTTCCCGCGCACTGCGGTGCGCGGCCCCGTCAGCCCACTCATGCCGTAGATGAACAGCGAGAACGCGACGATGTAGCAGGCGTCGATGAAGTTCGCCGACTGCAGAAAGATCGTGCCGAGGATCACGGCTCGATTTCCTTCTCGGCGGACGCCTCGGGCAGATCGGGCTTGCGCTTGAACATCCCGAGCATCCGGTCGGTGACCACGAAGCCACCGATGATGTTGATCGTCCCGAACGCGATCGCGATCACGAGCAGTCCGTGCTCGAGGATCCCGTGCGCCTCATGCATGAGCAAGAGGCCGCCCAGCAACACGATCCCGTGAATCGCGTTCGTCCCCGACATCAGCGGCGTGTGCAACGTGTTCGGGACCTTCGAGATCACCTCGAAGCCGACGAACGCGGCCAGCACGAGGATGGCTATGTCGGTCATGACGCTCATCGCGGTCCTCCGTTCACGAACTCGCGGCCGGGGTTGCCTCAGCGGCCTTCTTGGCCGCTTCGTGGACAATCTCGCCGTCTCGGGTGATGCACGCCCCCGCGATCACCTCGTCGTCGAAGTCGAGTGAGAGCTGACCTTCCTCGGAGATCATGAGACCGAGCAGCGACTCGACGTTGCGCGCGTACAGCTGTGACGCGTGCTCGGCCATCGTGCTCGGGACGTTCAGCGGCCCGAGGATCTTGACGTCGTGGCGTATCACGGTCTGACCGGGCTCGGTCAGCTCGCAGTTACCGCCGGTCTCGGCCGCGAGGTCGACGATCACAGAGCCCGGCTTCATCAGCTTCACCGCCTCCTCGGTGACGAGGATCGGCGCGCGCCGGCCCGGGACGGCGGCGGTCGTGATGACCACGTCGACCTTGCCGATCGCCTCGGCCATCAGCTCCTGCTGGCGCTGCTGCTGCTCGGGGGTGAGCTCCTTGGCGTAGCCGCCGGCGCCCTCCAGATCGCCGCCGAGGTCAAACTCGAGGAAGTGCGCGCCGAGCGACTCCACCTGCTCCTTCACCGCGGCGCGCACGTCGAAACCCTGCACAACCGCGCCGAGCCGCCGCGCGGTGGCGATCGCCTGAAGGCCGGCCACGCCGGCGCCCAACACGAGCACCGTCGCCGGGCGGATGGTCCCCGCGGCGGTCATCAACATCGGAAAGAACCGGCCGATCTCAGTCGACGCGATCAGCACCGACTTATAGCCGCCGATATTCGCCTGACTCGACAAAGCGTCCATCGACTGCGCGCGGCTGATCCGCGGGATCGCCTCCATGGCGAAGCTCGTCGCGCCGGTCTGGGCAATCGCCCGGATCGATTCGCCGGCGGTCAACGGCTGTAGGAACCCGATCAGGACGCCGTTGGAGCGCAGCCGTCCGATCTCCTCGGAAGTGGGCGCCGCGACCTTCACGACGACGTCCGCGTCGTACGGCGCGCCGGGATCGTCTGTCATCTGCGCGCCGGCCTCCTCGTACTGGGCGTCGGGAATCAGCGCGCCGGCGCCGGCCCCTCGCTGCACGACGACCTCGTGACCGTGCTCGCCACCGGCGAGCTTGCGCACGACTTCGGGCACGAGGGCAACCCTGTGCTCGCCCTCCACCGACTCCTTGGGGACTCCGATCCGCATTTGGGGGGCCGGAGGGTACCGACTTTGAGCTGAGACGGATTCAGTCCCCGCCGAGTGGAGCCAGCGTGATCGCGGTCAGAAAGCCGGCGAAGCTCGCGAGGCTGTCCACCTCGGCCACCGTTGCTGCCGGGACCGAGCGGAGCCGCCCGGCCGTTCGTGCCCGAGCTGTGTGATTCCTCACAGACCGCCTCTGCTCGCGCTGGCGCGCGGGGGTGGCGCGCCTCGTCACCGAATGCGCGGGCGGCTGGCTCGCGCGTGACGGAAGCGCCACCGCGGCGAGCGGCAGCGGCTTGCCCTCGAGTGCCATGAGTACCTCCCCCGTGACCCAGGTGGGCGACTGGTTGATCCCCCGCGCGTAGTCGACGTGACCGTCGCCGGCGATCAGCGAGCGCAGGTAATCGAGCGGCGAGGGCGAGCCGTGGCGGTGCACCGAGTCCGGATCGACGCCCGCCGCGATCAGCCCTTGGACGGCGAACGCGGTCGACTGCGAGTTCGAGCCCGACCCGGGCTGACTGGGGAAGCCGCCGTCGCGGTCCTGCTGCGCGCGGACGTACGCCACCGCACGAGCGCGGGCGCGCGACGCTCCCGACTCGCCGACCCCGGCCAGCGCCTCGAGGACGGCGCCCGTGTCGTCGACGTCGCTCGCGCCGCCGCGAGTCCCGTAGTTGAACCCGCCGTCGGCGTCCTGCTGGCGCACCAGCCACGGCAGCGTCGCCGGGGGCGGTGCGGCGCCCGCCGCTCGCAGCGCGAGGAGCGCGAAGGCCGTCCAGTTGGACTGGTTGGACACCGATCCGTTCCGGCCGATGTCGCGCTCGAGCGCGCTCACCAGATTGCGCCCGCCGAAGTTCTCCGGTGTGAGCCCGGCGGCGCCCACCACCAGGATCGTCCGTTCGACCGATCCGGGATCGCTGTTCGCGGCAAGGCCGGACGCGATGTAGTCGATCACGCTGTGCCCGCCACGCTCGAGCACCTGCGGGTTCTCGCCGGCCGCCGCCAGCCCGAGCGCCGCCCAGCCCGCGTACAGCGCCGACGAGGCCTGTCCGGGCGCCGGCCCGAACCCTCCGTCCGGGTTCTGAGCCGCCACCAGGTAGCCGGCGGGGGATCCGACGTCGGCCGCGCGCGCGACGCCGGAACCGACCCCCGGTACGCCCGGCAGGCTGGCCAGCACGCTCGCCGTCATGACGATGAGGACACCGACCACGGGCTGCCACGTCACCTGCAGGCGCATGGCGAAGCGACTGAGCGAGCGGATCAGCGCCGGTCCGAGGGCCAGCGCGAAGACCAGGCAGCCGGCGGCGTGAATGCAGTCGAACCCGAACCCCTTCCCCACGTAGATGCCGAGCGAGGCGAGGCTGTGGTCGCTGTAGGTGACCCAGTCCCCCACGTCCTGCAGCGTCGTGAACGCGAAGCCGACGACCGTGCAGACGAGAGCGAGCGGCCAGCGCCCAATCGGTCGCCGCCGTCCGACCACCCTCGCGAGCACGGCCCCGATCACGCCGGTCATGCCCCATCCGGCCATCTGCCACGGGGTCCACGGCCCTTGCCCGAAGAAGAAATTCGACGCCAGCGCGGCCAGCGCGCCAACCGCGAAGCCGGGCCCCCCGCCGAGCGCGTAGCCCGACACGAGCACGATGTCGGTCGTTGGCTTGACGTTCGGGAACGCCGCGAAGGCAATGCGTCCGAGCGCCCCGAAAGCCGCCAGGGTGCCGACCAGGGCGACGATCCGCGCGTCGGGGCGCGTCCGTTCGTACCAGGCGAACCCGCCCGCCAGGGCCAGGGCGAGGATCGCGAAGGCACCGAGCTGCCAGCTCATGCCGGGCGGGCTCCGATCTCTGCCCGGAGCGAACCGGTGATGAGCGAGATGCCGTCCTCGGGGCGCAGCGCTCCCCCTGCGCCACCCAGGATGCGCGCGGTCTCGGTGGCGAAGTACATGCCGCCCGCGAGCACCTCGCTCGGCGACCCGTCGGCGATCGGAGCGCCGTCGGCGAGCAGGACGACACGCTGGGCGAACGCCGCGACGAACTCCGGGTCGTGGGTGGCCACGAGCACCGCGGCGTCG
>DATBYI010000755.1:0-23740 GCA_036513815.1 Solirubrobacteraceae bacterium | reverse complement strand
AGAGCATTACGGGCGAGGGCCGATCAAGGCCAAGACGTACGCGCTGGATGACATCATCGTGTGCGTCCTTCGCGGGAGCGGCTTCACCGCACTGGAGCAGACGATGATGGACAGCTCCGACGTCGACCGGAACGATCGCGTTGTCGCGATGCGCGAGGACTTCCAGCGCCTGATGGCTGAGCGCTACAAGGCACTGATCGAGGACCTCACCGATCGAAGGGTGATGGCGTTCCTCAGCCAAGCGCATGTCGAGCCCGATATCACGCTCGAAGTGTTCTTCATCGACCGCCCACTCGAGGGCTTCGGGGCGGTCGAAGTGATCGCGCCGGACGACCCCGCGACTGAGTAGTCGAGCCACCGTTAGGGCCCTCCCGTCAGCCGCGCCGAAGCCGCCGGATTCCGTGCAAAGTCGCTGGGGCGGCCAGAGCCCGCATGTGGACCGGGCGCACACTCCCCAGGACCCCTGGCGACCCCCTCACGCAAATGGCCGCTGCGCAAACGGCAGGAGTGATAGCCCGCCCGACGGCGCGGCCGGCGCAGAACGCACGCGCCGGCGGACAGTGAGATAGGGGTCCCCTTCCTCAGGCCCCGGCGATCCCGGAGGATCGTCCTCACCGCCGAGGTGTACAAGCGGGCGAGCACCCTGAGCTTTGCGACACCGATGCCAAGCAAGACGAGCGGACGTTGGCGTAAGCGGGGCGACGTTCGCGGTCGTGCGGAGGTAGTACTCGCGGGATCGTGGTTGGCTCTTGCGGGCGGGTCGGTCATACGCAGGGCGCTCACCACTGCGGCGCTGTGCCCACACGGCAGGCCGCGAAGTCAGCGATACCGTAGATAATTTTCGGCCGCCCATGCGATGACGAGAGCCTTTCCCAAGTTGAAACAATCGGCGACCGTGTTCTCACTCAACCAGAACACCGCTTAATGGTTTAAAGTTCGTCGAGGCCCGCGTGCTGTGTGCCGTCGCAGCGCGCGCAGCGTCAAGCAGAGGCTTCGAGAGCTGCTACTCGATAATGCCGTGGCGAAGGGCTTTAGCGACGGCCGCGGTCTTGTCTCGGACGCACAACTTCTCGTAGATGTGGCCGAGATGGGTCTTGACCGTGGCCTCAGCCACCACGAGCTGCGCGGCAATCTCCGAGTAGCTGAAGCCGTGGGACGCCAGGCGGATTACCTCAAGCTCACGGGAGCTGAGTGGAGCGAGGCGGCCTCGTGCGGTGTCATGGGATCGCAGGACCCGAGCGTTGTGTCTGGCCTGCTCTGCGGCTTGGCGCGCGCTCTCGCCCCGCTTGGCTTCGGCCCGGGCAGCGCTGAGACGGTTCGCGCGTCGATGTTCGTCGGCGCGCTGCCGGGCTAGCCTGGCCGCACGGTCGAGTCGCGTTGCGGTCGTCTCCGACGCCTCGCCGGCGGAAGTGGCCGAGCAGACGGGCGTGGCGATAGCCAAGACAAAGTCGATCCGGCCGCCCTGACCACGGACTGGCACCGCGTCGACGGAGAAGCAGTGGCCGTAGCTCGTGAACTCGTACTCCGTCCGCTCCCCGGCCAGCGCCGTCAGGTAGTTCTCGACCGCGGTCGTCCGGACCTTGGCAGGGATCTCGCGTATGTCGGGTAGCTGCCGTCCGAGGAAAAGCTCTTCCTCGAACCACGGCAGCCTCAGGATCGACTCGCCTTCCGCCCCACGAACGAGCAGATCACGGTCCATCAGGAACGACGTGGTGTCTTGCAGCGACCGGTGGCGCTTCCGCGGGGCCATGTGGCCGGCGATGAAGCCGAGCGCGAGGGCTTCCCCGAGCCGGTCGCTCAGGTCGGGCTGACCGAACAGCTGCAGGTAGCCGGCGCGTGCCGCATCGAATCGCTCGCCGGTCGGAAGAGCGAGGCCTTCCGAAGCCAGCACGGAGGAAGCGGTCCCGTGTTCGCAGGCGACCCGCAGCGCCGCGAGGACCGCAGATGCCGTCTTGGGGTCGAGCTCGACCCCGTCAAAGTTGCTTTGCCTCACAGCAGCGCCGGATTCTAGAGGCGCGCGGCGCTCGGCCCGCGATCCGCTTGCGCCGCTCAGTCGAGCAACTGGTAGGCCGCCAGGGTCAGGAACGGTGGCAACTCCTGTCCGAGCGCGATCTCCTCGAAGACGCGGCGGACATCGTCGGGTCGGCCCTTTGCCCAGACGCCATCGCCGACTTCGGCGCGAATCGTGGCCATCTCCTGGTCCAGAAGCTCCACGACGCGCGCATGGCTGACGTTACCGTGGTGGATCCACTGCCAGATCTGCGAACGGGCGATCTCGGCCGTGGCCGCGTCCTCCATCAGGCCGTCGATGCCGGCGGCCCCGCGCCCGCTCAGCCAAAACGAGAGGTACCGGAAGCCGACATTGATGTTGTTGCGGAGACCTGCCTCGGTCATCTCGCCCGGTGTCGCAGCGACGTTGAGCAGATCGTCGGACGTGACCTTCACGTCCGGCCGCTTTCGCTCGATCTGGTTTGGCCGTTCGGCCAGCACCGCATCGAACTCGGCACGCGCGACCGCGACGACGTCCGGATGGGCCACCCACGTGCCGTCGAAGCCGTCGCCGGCTTCGCGTCGCTTGTCGGCCTTGACGGCGGCAAGTGCCCGCTTATTGACCTCGGGGTCCGTCCGCGAGGGAATCAGCGCGGACATCCCACCGATCGCGAACGCCCCCCGTCGGTGGCAGGTTCTGACGAGCAGCTCCGTGTAGGCGCGCATGAACGGGACCGTCATCGTGACCGCCTGGCGGTCGGGAAGCACAGACCGACGATCCTCGCGGAAGCACTTGATCATCGAGAAGATGTAGTCCCACCGGCCCGCGTTCATTCCGTACGCGTGATCGCGCAGCTCCCAGAGGATTTCGTCCATCTGGAACGCCGCGGGCAGCGTCTCGATCAGCACCGTCGCGCGCATCGTGCCCGTTGGCAGCCCGAGCGCCTCCTCGCTGAACGAGAGCACGTCGTTCCAGAGCCGAGCCTCGAGGTGGTGCTCGAGCTTGGGGAGATAGAGGTAAACGCCGCGACTCTGAGCTGCCAGTCGGGGCGCGCAGTGAAACGCGTAAAGCCCAAAGTCCAGGAGCGCGCCGGCCACAGGTGTGCCGTTCACGTGCGCATGTTTCTCCGGCAGGTGCCAGCCCCGAGGACGAACCAGCAGCGTGGCCGGGTCGGAGGACAGCTCGTAGTGCCGGCCGTCGGATGCGTCATAGGTGATCGACCCCTCGACGGCGTCGAGCAGGTTGACCTGGCCTTCGATCTGGTTCCGCCACGTTGGCGAGTTCGCGTCCTCGAAGTCGGCCATGAACCCGCGTGCGCCGGAGTTGAGCGCATTGATGACGAGCTTGCGGTCCGTCGGCCCGGTGATCTCCACGCGCCGGTCGGCGTAATCCGCTCTCACGGGCGCGACCTCCCAGTCGGACTGGCGAACGTCCCTTGTCTCCTCGAGGAATCTCTGGGGCGCGCCGCGCGTCTCGCGCGCGCTGAGGAGCTCGAGCCGGCGATCGTCAAAGCGGCCGTGAAGCTCGCTCACAAAGTCAAGGGCCGAGGGACTGAGGATCTCCTCGGCCCGTTCGCTTGGCGGGAGTGTGGTTTCCAGGTTCATTTGCGGCCTCCAGGTGACGTGACCGGCACGGGGGGCAGCGGGCACTCCCCCGCCTCCGAGCCGGTCGCGGACCCTAGACCGCGACGTGCGGGGGCTCAACGTTTTTGCGCCCGGCGTGTGACCTAAACCTATACCGGGCTGACAGCGACTGGTATCCAACGCGATCGTCGGAAAGCCACGACCGGCACGGCCGTGGCGAGCGTCCTTCGGAAGGAAAGGAATTACAGCCATGGCCCCTAAGCTGGAGCGCGAAGCGCTGATCGACGTGGCGCTCGGAAATGAGCCGGCGGACGCTGTGATTCTCGGCGGGAGGATCGTCGATGTGCACACCGGGACGATTCGCGACGAGGGCGTTGCGATCAAGAACGGACGGATCGCCGCGGTCGGAGATGTCGGCTACACGAAGGGGGATGGCACCGAAGTGATCGATGCTGCGGGGTCGCATCTCGTGCCGGGTCTGATCAACCCCCACCTGCACCAGTGGCACACGTACACCAACTGCACGGTGTTCGCCCAGACCAATCTGCTGCACGGAACGACCGCCGTCGCCGACGGCTTCTACGGGCACGCGATCCTCACCGGAATCAAATCGGTCCGCTTCTTCCTTGACGAGCTGAAGGCCACGCCTGTCAAGCCGATCTTCCTCGCGCCGACGATGGCCTACACGCAGAACCGGTTTCTCGGACTGCCGCTGTCTCCGAATGCGCCCTCCCCTAACGAGCTGTTTGAGATGCTGGATTGGCCCGAGACGGTCGGCACCGAGGAGACGGGGTTTGAACTGATCTTCGACCGAGCGCGCCGGGACACGGTGATCCTCGAGCTGATCGAGGAGACTCTGCGCAGAGGCAAGGTAGTGACCGGGCACGGCGCCGGCCTAGAGGGCGATCGCCAGATGAACGCGTTCGCCGCCACCGGCCTCATGAACGATCACGAGATCGTCACCGCCACAGACGCCCGTCGCAAGGTGGAGATGGGCGTAACGGCGCACATTCGCGAGGGCTCGGGATGCGAGGACACGCCGGCGGTGATCAGGGCCATCCTCGACGACGGACTCTCGAGCCGGGCGTTCAACCTGTGCTCCGACGTCGTCACGACCGAGGCGATGATCAACACGGGAGCTCAGGACAACGGAATCCGTGTCGCGGTGCGCAACGGGCTCGACCCCATGACCGCGATCCAGATGTCGACGATCCAGCCGGCCGAGTTCTTCCGCGTGAACCACAACATCGGGTCGATTGCGCCCGGACGAATCGCCGACATCGTGTTCGTCGACGATCTGGCGACGTTCGAGATCTCCCGCGTGATGGCCGACGGGAAGATCTGGGTGTCCGAGGGGAAGCTCACCGATGAGGTGGCGCGGCCGGACTATCCGCAGTGGCTGTACGAGACGATGAACACCAAGCGCGAGCTACGCGAAGGCGACTTCACGATCAGGGCTCCAGCCGAGGATGGGCCGGTGCCGGTCCGAGTCATCAAGATCACGGACGGGTCACTGGTCAGCGAGGAGGAGCACGCGGAGCTGCAGGCCCACGGCGGCGACGTCAAGGCGGATCCGTCCGTGGGGATCAACAAGGTGGCGATGATCGATCGCGTTGCCGGCAGCGGCGAGATCGGAGTCGCCTTCGTCAAGGGGTTCGGCCTCCGGGACGGGGCCATCGGCAGCAGCGCGAACGTGTTCAACCAGCAGGTGGTCGTGGTCGGCGCCAACGAGGCCGACATGGTCGTGGCCGCCAATGCCATCATCAAAATGGGTGGCGGGTTCGTGGCAGTTCGTGACGGCAACGTTGTCGCCGACTTTCCGACTCCGCTGAACGGAATCGTCTCGGACCTGGACCTGGAGGAAACGAGAGCGCGAGTTACGAACCTCCTCGCGGTGTGGCGGGAGATGGGCTGCGAGCTGACAACTCCGCAGATCAATCTCGAATTCGTCACGCTGGTGACGATCCCGCAACTCCGGATCTCCACTCGTGGGTTGGCGCTGATCGAGGCCGACCGGTACGAGTTCGTCGACGTGATCCTCCCGGCCGAGACGGCGGCAGCGGCCCAGTGAAGGCCCTGGTCTGGAACGGGCCCCGCCAGATGGCGGTGGAGAGCCGGGATGAGCCCGCGCCGGCGGAGGGCGAGGTACTGCTCCGCGTCAATGCCGTCGGAATCTGCGGTTCAGAAGTCGAGGGCTATATCGGTGAGAGCGCGATTCGCAAGCCGCCTCTGATCATGGGTCACGAGTGTGCCGCCGAGGTGGTCGCCATAGCGCCGGATGTGGGTGAGCCGCCGATTGGCACGAACGTGGCCTTCAATCCTCTGCTCTCCTGCGGGCGCTGCGCAAGCTGCCGCGCCGGTGAGCAGCAGCAATGCCCGGATCGCGCCCTCATCGGGGCGCAGCGACCCGGTGCCTTCGCCGAATACGTGATCGTCCCAGCTGACAACGTGTACGTGGTCCCCGACGGGATTGCCGACTTCGTCGGTGCGCTCGCGGAGCCGCTTGCGTGCTGCATCCATTCAATCGCGAGGAGCGGCGCAACGATCAGCGATCGCGTGTCGGTGATCGGCTTCGGCTCGCTGGGGGTGCTGCTCCTCCAGGCGCTGCGCTGGTCCGGCATCGGGGAGATCGTCGTGATCGAGCCCGATGCGACGCGGCGTGAGCTCGCCGAAAGGCTCGGGGCGAGCGTCGCCGTGCCCGCGGAACGCGCGCTCGAGGCTGGCACCGGGAGCGATGTCGCGTTCGACACGGTCGGCAAGGGAGCCACGCGAGCCCTCACCATCCAGTTGCTGAGACGCGGTGGGACCGGGGTCCTGCTCGGTCTCCACGACAGCGGGTTCTCGATCGATGGGAACGCGTTCCTGCGTGGCGAGCTCACCGTCGTATCCTCCTACGCGTATAACCGCTCCGCGTTTGCGAGGGCGGTCAAAGCCCTTCCCCGGATCAGCGCGGAAGGTTGGATCACGCACCAGGGGCTCGACGACGGCCCGGCGGCCTTCCGGGGCCTGGTCGAGAGCCCGACCGGGGCGCCGAAGATCATCCTGCGACCGTGACCGAGGCGCCGAGCGACCGGAAGGCACGGGTCGCGATCGTCACGGGCGGCGGGCGCGGGATCGGGCGGGCCGTGGCACTGGAACTTGGGAGAGCGGGAGCTCGCGTCGCGGTCGTGTTCCGTGCCGACGCGCAGTCGGCCGACGAGACAGTGCTCGCGATCGGCGCGGCGGGCGGCGAGGCGTTTGCCTGGCAGGCGGATGTGACGGCGCCGGACCAGGTGCTGGCCGCCACGGAGGCGGTGCGTGCGCGCTGGGGACGGGTTGATGTCCTGGTCAACAACGCCGGCGTCGCCCAGCCGGCGACGGCACTTGACCTGTCGGTCGAGCTCTGGAATGCCACGCTGGCGGGGAACCTGACAGGGGCCTTCCTGTGCACACAGGCGGTCCTCCCATTGATGCTCGACCAGGGGTACGGACGGATCGTCAATGTGTCATCGCAGGCCGGGCGAAGCGGCGGACGCACCGGACCTCACTATGCGGCCGCCAAGGGCGGCCTCATCGCGCTGACGCGTTCACTGGCCATCGCGCACGCGCGTGACGGAATCACCGTCAATGCGGTGGCGCCGAATTACACCGAGACGGACCTTCTGAAGGTTCTCGGCGTCAACGCACGCCGCACGGAAATCCTTGAGGCAATACCCATGGGACGCCTCGCTCGCCCGGAGGAGGTGGCGTCTGTTATCGCGTTCCTCTGCAGTGAGCACGCGAGCTACGTGACCGGCGAGTGCGTCGGGGTCACCGGCGGCGTCTGAGACCCGCCGCGGAGAACGTTTCGGCCACATGGCGGGATCACAACGTTGCGCACTCCGGATGCCGCTGACACGCTCCAAACAAAGGTTGATCCGAGGAGGTCCCTAGCACCATGGACATGAACGGTCCAGCGCGCGTCGACGCTGTCCGGCGCGAGATGGAGAGCGCCAGTTTGAAGGCGCTGGTGATCACGCGCACCGGTGGCATCGCTTACCTGGCCGGAGTGCTGGTGCCGTGGCGGACGGCGGTGGTGATCACGCTGGACTCGGAACCCGAGCTCATCACCGTGACCAACGACGTCGCGCGTGTCAGGGATCAGGCCTGGTTACCGGCGCGACGCACCTGGGAAATGGCGGATCCGGAGGGATTTGCCTCGACGGTCGTCGACGCGCTTCGCGCCGCCGGGATCGATCAAGGACAGGTCGGCGTGGATCTGGTTACCGCTCAGCATCCGGGGGCGTTGAGCGCCGCAGAGTACCTCCACTTCCGGAACGCGCTGCCCAAGGTCGAACTCGTCAACGCGCTCGAGGTGCTCGACCGGATCATGCTGATCAAGGGCCACGACGAGCTCGAGGCTCTGCGCCGCGCGGCCGAGATGGCCGATGTCGGAATGGAGGCGGCCTTCAAGACGATTGCGCCCGGGGTCACGGAATTCGAGGTTGCCGGACGCGCCGAGGCGGCGATGCGAGCGGCGGGAAACGAGTTCGTATGGAGCGTGACCGGTACCGAGGTCGGTTCCGGTTACCGGCAGAGCTACGAGGCCGGGTTCACTGTCGCACCTTCGAGCAAGCGGATTCAGCGTGGAGACATCGTCACCGTTGATGTGCACACGATGCACCGCTGCTACCTCGGCGACTTGGCGCTCAACGCGGTGGTGGGTGATCCGACGCCGGAGCAACAGCGCCTGGAGGCGGCCTGGAAGGCTTCGGCCGACGCGATCCTCGCCAGCCTGCGCCCCGGCGTGGCGATCGCCGATGTCGCGCGAGCGGCACGCGAGGCCGCGGCAGAGCACGAGTACGGGGCATACACGATCCCCTTCTTCGGGCACGGACTCGGGACCGACGCGCGGATCCCGCCGACAATCACAGAGGCCAACTCGGGAACGCTCGAACTCGACATGGCCTTTGAGGTGCTCGTGCAGACGACGGTGCCGCAGATCGGCGGCCTCCGCCTTGAGACCGCGGTGCACATCACCGAGACGGGTTACGCGCCGCTCAACCGGTGCCCGATCGAGCTGCGCGTGATCGATCCGGCCAGATAGCGGCGTGGGTTTCGGTTGATGAGAGTGGCCACAAGCTTCGCTCTGTAGCGTCCACCCGTCACCGTCAAGTCTTGTAACCACGGACTAACTGCCCCAGGGAGAAGCGAATGTACTCGAGCAACTTGATGGTCGACTGGCAAGGGACGCTCGATTTCAGCCGGCTCCGCGCCGAGCGCCTGGCTCGCGCCCGCGAGCAAATGGCGATCCATGACCTCGGCGCGGTCCTGACGATGGATGGCTGGAACACCAAGTACGTGACGGGGACGTATACGCCGCAGTGGACGATCGGGTATTCGGGCGTCAGGTACGCGCTGCTCCCCCGCGAAGCAGAGCCGATCCTCTTCGAGCAGGGCGACATCGGTCACCTGACCCGAACCTACTCGCCGTGGTTGCCGCCCGAGAACATCAAGCCCGCGATCACGGCCGCCGGTTACGTCGCACTGTCCGCTGGTGGCGCGGCGCAGAAGGAGGGTCTGCGCGCATTGACAAAGCAGATTCGTGGCGAGCTCGAAGCGCTCGGCCTGCAGGGCGAGCGCCTCGGTGTCGACGTCGGCGACGTGGCCGTGCTTTCGGCCCTTTCCGAGGAGGGCATCAACGCGACCCCGGAGGGCGCGGCGGCCATGCTCAATGCCCGCAAGATCAAGACGCGGGACGAGGTCGAGTGCATCCGCATGGCCACCCGCATCGGCGAGGCGATGTTCACAGCGCTGAAGGGCAACCTGAAGGCAGGCGTCAACGAGCGACAACTGCTCGCGGAGATGATCCACAGCGCCTACTCGCTCGGTGCCGAGGTCTACAACGGCGTGATCATCGAGTCCGGGCCCACCACTGCACCCAACCTTCGTCACACCGCAGGACGGCTGATCGGGCCTGGTGACGTTGTCTATGCCGACGTATACAACACGAACTGGAACGGGTACACGACCTGCTACTACCGAACCTTCCACCTCGGCGACCCGGCGAAGGAGACGGTGCAGGCATACGACCGGGCCCTGGCCTGGCTACGCGACGGAATTGCCGCATGTCACCCCGGAAAGACGACGCGCGACATCGCCGAACAGTTTCCGAGTGCACAGGAGGCCTGGGGCTACCCCGACGAGCACCACGGCACGGCGAACCTCTGGGGGCACGGCCTTGGCATGGCGCTCTATGAGCCGCCGCTCGTGTGGCGCGGAGTGTCGATGGACCACCCGCTTATGCTCGAGGAAGGAATGGTTGTGGCACTGGAGACCCAGGAGTACGACGGTCTTGGGCAGGGCGTGCGGATCGAAGAGGTGGTGCTGATCACCGCGGATGGGCCGGAGATCCTCACGAAATGGCCCATCGACCAGATGACGGTGGTGGACCTGTAGGTCGGCGAGCAAAGGCGAGCACACGCTCCGCTATTTGTACCCAGCCCGTGACCAGAACCTTTCGCCCGGTCGCGGATGCCCCTAGATTACCCGGGCTGTCCGAGGGAGCGAGGAGTGGTGACCTGGTCTGAGAAACCGAGCACGAGCGGTAGGGTCCCGGTGCAGCCAGTCCGGCGAACGGCAGGCCGGCGGGGACGAGATTCGTGGCAGGTACTGGTCGTCGAGGACGACGCGGTCATAGCCAGCCTCCACACCCGGTTGGTCGCGCGCATGCCGATGCTCCACTCGATTGGGGTTGCCCGGTCGGGCGAGGAGGCACTGCGGGCGGTCCTCCGCTTCTCACCGGATCTCGTGCTGCTCGACCTGGGCCTGCCGGGGACGGACGGGCTGTCGGTGCTGCGTGAGTTCCGCGTCCGTGGCTACGGTGGCGAGGTGATCGTGATCACGGCATCTCGGTCGGCCGACGCGGTGTGTGCCACAGCCCACTTCGGTACGCTCGATTATCTAGTCAAACCCTTCACCCCTGAGCGGCTACGGCAGGCGCTCGCGGCGTTCCTGCAGCGCATGACAGCGCTGCGGTCGCCCGAGCTTGAGCAGGAGAGCATCGACCACCTGCTGCGCGCGTCCGGTGGCCGGCGCTGGCTGCCCAGAGGCCTGAGCCACGAAACGCTCTCCGCCGTGCGCGAGGCGCTCGCGAGCAGCAAGACCGGGATCTGCGCCGACACCGTCGCGGACGCGACGGGCATGGCGCGGGTGACCGTCCGACGATACCTGGAGTACCTGGTGGCGACCGGCGAGGCCGTCTCCGACTCCGACATCACCGGCCCTGGCCGCCCGCGGAAGCTCTACGAAGCCCGCCACGCGACGTAGCCCCGACCTTTACAACGCTAGTGACGAAAGGAAAGAGAGATGACCTACACCGTGCTCGCGCAATGCCCGACCAGCGGAGCTATCGGCATTGGCGTCACGACCGCATCGGTCAACTGCGGGCGTGTCGTGCCACACGTCAAGGGCCTGCTCCCGACGCTGCAAGAGAACGGCGCGATGATCGCTTCGCAGTCAATGTGTAACCCGATGCTCTCGTTCAAGGCGTTCGAGCTGCTCGACCGGGGAGCTTCGTTCGACGAGATCGAGGGCGCCTTCGAGCAGGAGGACGAGTACCTGGCCCACCGCCAAGTCGGAATCGTCACGGTGTCCGGCAAGGCGTGGGCTTACACTGGCGACAAATGCTTTTCGAACAAGTCGCACATGGTCGGCGATGGCTACGTGGTGATGGGCAACGCGCTCAGCGCGGACTGTGTGCCCGCGATGGTCGAGGCGTTCGAAGCCAACACCGGGGTCGAGCTGGGTGAACGTCTGCTTCGCACACTCGAGGCGGGACGAGCCGCCGGGGGACAGGAGTGGGAGGGGCAGTCGATCCCGGAATTTTCATGCGGCCTCCACGTGTACGACGGGAAGAACCCGTATCCCGCGGTCGACCTGAGGGTCGACTTCGATCCCAGCGCGGTGACGAAGATGCGTCGGCTGGTCGACAACCTCCGCGCGGACGGCGACACCTACTTCGACACGTTCTACCGGAGGCCGCACGAGTTCAACGACGACACCATGGGGTGGGCGTTCGACCTCGCGGGCAAGCAGATCTGAGACCGCACGTCTGAGGCCGAGGGCAGCGCCGGTGGGCTCAAATCCTTGCGCGTTGCCCTCTTCATCACCTGTCTGAACGATCTCTTGTTCCCGGCCACGGGGCGAGCCGTGGTCCGGCTCTTGGAGCGGCTCGGCTGCGAGGTCCACTTCTTTCGCGATCAGACGTGCTGCGGACAGATGCACGCCAACTCTGGCTACGAGGCGGCGGCGGCGGCGCTTGCACGCAGGTTCATCGACGTCTTTGGGGGGGCTGACCTCGTGGTGTGTCCGTCAGCATCGTGCGTCGGAACCGTCCGCGATCAGTACGCCCGGCTCGCCGCGCGCGCGGGCGACGCGGTCATGGAGCAGGAGGTCGCCGCGCTGCTGCCCCGCGTGTTTGAGCTCACCGAGTTCCTCGTCGATTACCTCGGCGTGGTGGACGTCGGTGCCTCGTTCCCCCATCGCGTGACGCTGCATTCCACATGCCACTCCCTGCGCGTGCTGCGACTCGGCGAACGGCCGCGGAGGCTGCTCGAAGCGGTGCGCGGCCTTGAGCTGATCGACCTTCCGGGGGCCGAGGAGTGCTGTGGCTTCGGCGGCACCTTCGCGGTCAAGAACCCCGAGACGTCGACCGCGATTCTCACCGACAAGCTGCATCAGATCGTCGGGACGCGGGCCGAGGTGTGTACGGCCGCCGACAACTCATGCCTCATGCACATCGGGGGAGCGCTGCGCCGCCAGCAGGCTGGCTTGCGCGTAATGCATCTCGCGGAGATCTTGGCGGCCCAGCAATGACCGGGTTGACTCCCTTTCCCGTCGCCGCCAGGGAGGCTCTCGCGGACACACAGATGCGTGCCAACGTCGGCAAGGCGACGACGACCATTCGCGCCAAGCGTCTCGCCGCCGTCGGCGAGGTGCCCGACTGGCAGGAGTTGCGTACGGCCGCGGCGGGGATCAAGCGGCATGCCCTGGCTACTCTCCCCGAGCAGCTTGAGCGGCTCGAGAGCGCCGTGACTATGCGCGGCGGCATGGTGCACTGGGCTCGGGACGGTGCCGAGGCGAACTCGATCGTAACCTCCCTGGCTCGCAGGCACGGGGTCTCGCAGCTGGTCAAGGTGAAGTCCCTGACGACCGACGAAATCGGTCTCAACGCCGCTCTCGACGCCGCGGGCATCGAGGCGATCGAGACCGATCTCGCCGAGCTTATCGTCCAACTGGCCGGAGACCAACCGTCGCACATCCTTGTGCCGGCGATCCACCGCAACCGGGCGGAGATCCGCCGGCTGTTCGAAGCGACGATCGCGGGCGGACGAGCGCTCACCGACGATCCCGTGTCGCTCACCGCGGAGGCGAGGCGCTACCTCCGGGGACTATTCATGTCGGCACGGTTCGCGGTCAGCGGAGCAAACTTCGCGGTGGCGCAGACGGGCACGGTTTGTGTCGTCGAGTCCGAGGGGAACGGGCGGATGTGCACGACGCTGCCGGAGGTGCTCGTCACCGTGATGGGCATCGAGAAAGTCATCCCGGAGTGGCGTGATCTCGAGGTGTTCATGCAATTGCTGCCGCGATCGTCAACCGGCGAACGAATGAACCCATACACGTCGATGTGGACCGGCGTGAGGCGGTCCGACCCGCCGGATGGGCCACGGGAGTTTCACCTCGTGCTGCTCGATGGCGGACGGACGAGGGTGCTGGATGATCCGGTGGGACGCCAGGCCCTGCACTGCATCCGGTGCTCGGCGTGCCTCAACGTCTGCCCGGTGTACGAACGGACCGGCGGTCATGCCTACGGCAGCGTCTATCCGGGACCGATCGGGGCGATTCTCACACCCCAGCTCCAGGGGGTGGAGAACGCGGCGACGCTGCCGTTCGCCTCGACGTTGTGCGGCGCCTGCTACGAGGTGTGTCCAGTGAAGATCGACATACCGAGTGTCCTGGTGTACCTGCGCGGTCGCGCCATGGGCGCAAAAGGCATGACGCCCGAACGTGCGGCGATGGCGACGGCCGGAATGATGTTCGGGTCGCGCCGTCGCCTCAACGCCGGCGCGCGCCTGGCCCGAGCCGCTCTGCGGCGGGGGCGCCGACTTGCTGCGTTGGCACCCGGACTCCGCGCGTGGAGCGCGACGCGCGAGCTCCCTGAGTTCCCCGAGCAATCGTTCTCCGACTGGTGGAACGAGGAGCGCTAGCGATCGTGGGAGCTCAGGACGCGCCCGGAGTCGGCGCCAGGAGCGCGGTCCTCGAGCGCATCCGGGCGGCGCTCCAGGGTGAGATGGACGATGCTCAGCCCGTCCCCAGGGGCTACCGTCACGCCGGCACCGGCGCTGCGCCAGGAGCACCGCAGATTGTGCAGCTGTTCTGCGACCGTCTGGCGCACTATGGGGTGACGGCCGATCGCGTCCGGGGGCACGAGCTGGCCGCCGCGATCTCCACGGTCTGTGCGCGGCGAGGCGTCAGCAGAATAGTCGCGCCGACGAATCTCCGCTGGGTCACCCGCGACCCACGCGCCACGAACGACACCCGGCCGGGGTCCCTCGAGATCGTCCCGGATGACCCGCCTCTATCGCCGGCTGAGCTGGATCGGATGACGGGAGCGCTCACCGGGTGTGCGCTCGGGATCGCCGAGACCGGGACGATCGTCCTCGACGGCGCTGGACGCTCGGGGCGACGGGCGCTGACGCTTGTCCCGGATTACCACCTGTGCGTAATCGAAGCCGAGCAGATCGTCGCCGCCGTTCCCGATGCGATCCAGGTGCTCGCGAAAGCTGCCGCCGATGGCCAGCCGCTGACGTGGGTGTCCGGACCCTCAGCGACCTCCGACATCGAGCTCGAGCGGGTTCCCGGGGTCCACGGCCCCCGCACCCTCGACGTGCTGGTGATCGTCGAGTAGGCCCCGTCGAGCTCCCCGGTAGGCGCGATCGAGGACCTGCATCGTGTGTAGCACCGCGGGATTGCCCTCGCCGGCCGGCTCGGCGCCCAGATACCGGCGTATTTGCAAGAGACAACCGATGTTGCCGCTGGCGATCAGCTCCGCTCCTGTTCCGCGCAGGTTCGCGGCCTTGCGGGCTCCGAGGGCCTCAGCGATGTCGGGCTTCTCCAGGTTGTAGGTTCCGGCCGAGCCGCAGCACAGCTCCCATTCGGCTGGTTCTATCAGTGTCACGCCAGGGATGGCCCGGAGCAGCGACCTCGGCGGGCGGCGCACGCCCTGTGCGTGAGCGAGGTGGCAGGCGTCGTGGTAGGCAATGGAGCGCGGACGGTCGAGCGGCGGTGGCTCGACGATCCCGAGTTCATCGAGGAACGTGCTCACGTCCACGACGCGCTCGGCGAAGGCGCGAGCTGCGTGCTCGTCGGACTCGCCCGCGAACCACACCGGGTACTCCCGCATGCCCGACCCACATCCGGCCGCGTTGGAGACGATCGCGTCGATCCCCCCACCGAACGCGGCCAGGTTCCGCCGCGCCAACGCTCGTGCCTGGTTGGCCGCGCCGGTGTGCATCGCGAGGGCACCGCAGCATCCCTGGCCGCGGGGGACCACCGTTTCGACCCCGTTTGCGGCGAGGACCCTCAGCGTCGCCCAGCCGATGTCGGGCTCGAGTGCCTGCTGCACGCATCCGCCGAGCAGCGCCACACGGGCTCTCCGCCTACCACGAGCGGGAAACCACTCCGGGAGTGGACGCGCCGGTGGAAGGCGGGGCGGTGCGAGCTCAAGCATCGGGCGAACGGCCGGGGGTGCAATGCTTCGGAAGATGCGTGCCAGCCGGCCCAGCCTAACGGCGGCTCGAAAGCGCGCAGGGTATGGGAGCGTGCGCAGCGCCAGCGACCGCTGGACGCGGCTGCCCATCGGTCGCGAACGGCGCGCCTCCGAGAACTGCCGGAACGAGGTGATCAGGTCGCCGTATTCGACGCCGGACGGGCAGGCGGACACACACGCCTGACACCCAAGGCAGTTGTCGATGTATGGAACGGCGCTGTCGAGCTCGAGGGAGCCTTCGAGCACCTCCTTCATGACAAAGATGCGGCCGCGCGGCGAGTCCATCTCCTGCCCCAGGGTGACGTAGGTGGGACAGGTGGGCAAGCAGAAGCCGCAATGGACGCAGGACTCGATCGGGTCGGCCATCGCGGCGGCTGACTGCGGGAGCGAGTTGAAGTCGACTTGGTGCTGCAAGTCAGATCTCCACAAACCGGTCGTGCGGATCGAACACGGCGCGCACGCGCGCGGCGAATGCGCCGCCCTGGGGCGGCCCAAGCAAGGGAGGACCATCACCCCCGCGCAGCCTCGTGCCCGCCAGGCGGAGCTCCTTGAGGATCTGGTCGAGCCTCGTCAGCGGGTGGGCTTCCGGCCACGCGAGCCAGGCGGCGTTGCCACCGCGGCTGTAACGGCGCTGGGCGCCCGCCGCTGCCAGCGCCGCGTCGAGGGCTGTCAACTTCCCCGGCGTCGTCGCGACCCGCACGAGCGCGCTGCCCGGGCCAACCCAGGTCAGCTCCCTCGCCTCCTGCCAGCGTCGCACGTCGTCCGAGCCTGTCAGTTGCTCAGTCGGCCGGTCGACGAACCGTGCCAGCCGGTCTGCTCGGCGGGCCAGAACGGCGGCGCGCCCACCCAGGCGTAGCCAGAGCTCGCGGGGAGGATCGAGATCGAGTGTCTCGAGCTCGAAGCTGGACCTCGCCAGTCGTGTGGCGATCGTCAGAGAGTCGGTCAGGCCCTCTGTCTTCACCCGCAACGTCGTCCAAGCCTCTGGCAGCGGAAAGACCTTGAAGCTCATGCTGATCAGGATCCCCATGCGACCGAGCGTCCCGACCATCAGCTTCGGGAGATCGAATCCAGCAGCGTTCTTGACGACCTTGCCGCCGCCGCTGATCAGGCGCCCCGAGCCGTCGAGCAGCCGTACCCCGAGGATGAAATCTCGAACGCCGCCGTGCCGGTAGCTCCCAGGACCTGACACTCCGGCCGCCACGGTTCCACCGAGACTTGCCCCTGCGTCCGCCCAGGGCGGGTCGAACGGGAGGTACTGGCGCTGGGCGGCAAGCAGCTCGACGATCTCCCGCACCGGCGTCGCGGCCATCGCGGTGAAGGTCAGCTCGGCTGGGTCGTAATCGATCACGCCGTTCAGCGCACGGACGTCGAGCGGGCTCGCGCCGGCCGGTGGCGTCGAAAGCGCATCCTTCGTTCCGGCCGCGCGCGGAAGCAGAGGTCCCGGGCTATCGCGGAGGGTCTGCGCAAGCGCCGCAACCCGGTCATCCGTGCCTACCACGTCCCCAGGGCGTGTGGCGCTACTCATGCGGCCGGCTGTGGCGCGAGCATCTTGCCGCGATTGGCGAGCTCATGAGGATCGACGGCGAGGCGAATACGACGCATCAGCGCCAGGTCCTCGGTCGCGGTCAGCTCCTCGAGGTAGTCCCGCTTCTCCACGCCAATGCCATGCTCTCCGGTGATCGAGCCTCCGAGGCGGACACACATCCGCAGAATGTCGCCCGCCGTCGCCTCGGCTCGCTCCAGGGCTCCCGGCTCAGCTCCGTCGAAGAGGATCAATGGGTGGAGGTTGCCGTCGCCGGCATGAAAGACGTTCGCGACCCGGACCCCGCGAGATGCGCTCAGTGCCACGACCTCAGCGAGCGCTTCGGCGAGTCTGGTGCGAGGCACGACGCCGTCCTGCACGATGTAGTCGGGGGCCAGCCAACCGACCGCGGAGAATGCGCTTTTTCGCCCCTGCCAGATGAGCGCCCGCTCGGCGCTATCAGTGGTCGACCGGACCTCGAGCGGCTCGGAAGCGGCGATCACGACGTCGAGAGCCTCGGCATCGGCTTCGACCACCTCGCGCTCGCCCTCGAGCTCGACGATTGCAAGCGCTGGGGCATCGGGATAGCCCGGCTTGACCGACGCCTCGGCGGCCTGGATCGCGAGCGCATCCATGATCTCGATTGCCACCGGGAGCAACCCCGAGCCGACGATCTGCGTCACCGCGTCGCCGGCTGCCTCGAGGCTCGGATAGGCGGCCAGCACGGTATGGGTAGTCTCCGGCAGCGGGAGCAGCCGGACGGTCACCTCCAGAGCCACGCCGAGCAGCCCCTCCGAACCGACGAACAGCCCGAGCCAGTTCGGCCCGGCTCCCTCGAGGCTCTCCCCGCCGAGGGTGACGAGTTCGCCGTCGGGCAGCACCACCTTGAGTTCGAGCACGTGACTGGAGGTCATTCCATGCTTGAGACAGTGCGCTCCGCCGGAGTTGAACGCGACGTTTCCGCCCACCGAGCACACCGACTCACTCGAGGGATCCGGGGCGAAAAACAGGCCCTGGGGGCGAGCGGCTTCGCTGATCCGCGAGTTGATGATTCCGGCCTCGACGGTCGCCACGCGCTGCTCGGGATCGATGTGCACGATCCGGTTGAGCCGGTTCATCGCAATCACGATGCCACCCTCGATCGGCAGCGAGCCCCCGGATAGGCTGGTTCCGCTGCCGCGGGCAACAAAGGGGACGCGCTCGTCGTGGCAGGCGGCCACCACCGCCACGACCTCCTCCGTGCTGTCGGCCAGAACGACGGCTTCCGGGAGCACTTGGAATGACGTCAGTGCATCGCAGGAAAAGGCGGCGCACGCCGCGGCCTCGATGAGCAAGCGATCACGAGGAAGCATTCTGCGGAGCTGATCCAGCAGCCGGTCTACGGGCATCCTCTTCTCATCGTCGCCTGCGGCCGGAGTCACTTCAATGATTCGTCCCCCGGCTGTGACCACAACCTTCTCGCTGTAGTGGCTGCCCTGTAGCTATTCCCACCACAGGTGGTGGACGACTTGGAGTGGCGAGGAGAATGAGCACAGACGCGTACTGCATCGCGGTGGATGTCGGCGGCACGTTCACCGACGTGGTGATGCGTGACCACGCGGGCGCGCTTACCGTCGGCAAGGGACTCTCAGACCACAGGCGGATCGTCAGCGGAATCCTCGAGGGCCTTGAGGTGATCGCAGCGTCCCGCGACACCACCACAGATGAGATCCTCGCCTCCGCTGGTCTGTTCATCTACAGCACCACCCGGGCGACAAACGCGATCCTCGAGGGCACCACAGCCAGGACCGCGCTGCTCGTAACCGAGGGCTTTCCGGACATCCTGGTGCTGCGAGAGGGCGGGCGGTTCAACGCCTTCGACTCCACCGTTTCATATCCCGACCCCTACGTTGCGCGTCGACTGACGTTCGAGGTGCGGGAGCGAATCGACTCCGAAGGTCAAGTCGTGATCCCGCTCGACGAGGCGCAGACCAGGAGCGTGCTTCGTGGACTCCCGGCCCGCGAGGTCGAGGCTGTGGCCGTCTGCCTCCTGTGGTCGATCAACGAACCCGGCCACGAGCGCGCGATCGGAAGACTGATCGAGGAGGAGCTTCCGGGGATGCCGTACACCCTCTCCCACGCGCTGAACCCGGTCGTACGTGAGTACCGTCGCGCTTCTGCAACGGCGATCGACGCCTCCCTCAAGCCGCTGATGCAGAGCCACCTGGCCGAGTTGGAGCGGGACCTGCGGGACGCCGGCTTCAGCGGCGAGATCTTTGGAGCTGCGTCGGCCGGGGGCGTGATGCATCTCGAGGACCTGGCGGCCCGCCCGATCAATACCGTCAAGTCGGGTCCGTCGCTTGCGCCCGTGGCCGCGGGTCACTATGCGGAGGTCGAGGACCTGGGCCGCGACATTATCGCCTGCGACACGGGGGGCACGAGCTTCGACGTCAGCCTCGTCCGTGACGGAGCGGTCAAGTTCTCCCGCGAGACGTGGCTGGGAGGCCGGTTCGTCGGACACATGACCGGGCTGTCGTCGGTGGATGTCCGCAGCATTGGCGCCGGTGGGGGCTCCCTCGCCTGGGTGGATCCGGGCGGTCTGCTCCGGGTCGGCCCCCAGAGCGCGGGTGCCGATCCGGGGCCGGCCTGCTACGGCCGCGGTGGCGAGCAGCCGACCGTCACCGATGCGGCGCTCGTGCTGGGGTATCTCGATCCCGAGTTCTTCCTCGGCGGCCGGATGGTGCTCGACGAGGCCGCAGCCCGGCACGCGATCGGCGCGCTTGCCGAGCGCTTCGAGCAGTCACACGAGGACATTGCCGTGGCGATACTGACCATCGCCGGCGAGGCAATGGTCCAGGCGATCCAGGAGCTGACAATCAACGAGGGGATCGATCCCCGCGAGAGTCTTCTGGTCGCGGGCGGCGGCGCGGCGGGCCTGAACATCATCCCCATAGCCCGCGAACTGGGCTGCCAGGAGGTACTGATACCGCGGTCGGCGGGGGCCCTCAGCGCGTGTGGCGCTCACTTTTCCGATGTCGTCGCCGAGTTCAGCGCCAGCCGGCTGGCCTATACGGACGCGTTCGCGTACGGCGATGTTGACGAGTCCATTGGGAACCTGCGCCAGGCGATTGACGAGTTCGCCGGGCGTCTGCGGCATCGAGGCATCTCGCGCTTTGAAACGAGGTACTTCGTCGAGGCGCGCTACCCATCGCAGGTCTGGGAGCTCGAGATCCCCCTGGCCGGCGACGGACTGCGCCGGCAGGAGGACGTGGCCGCGGTCGTGGCGGACTTCCATGAGGCGCATAAGCGCGTCTTCGGCGTCAACGAACCCGACGCCCCGCTCGAGTGCCTGAACTGGAAGGGGCGGATCGCTGGCGTGCTGGAGAAGCCGAAGGCCCTGTCGTCGGCCGGTCGGAACGGCTCGAGCGGCCACGCGACGACGCACCGGACGATGTACTTCGGCCAAACAGGCGCGGTGGAGGCGCCCGTGCATCGCGGCGAGGACCTCGAGCCGGGCAGCCGCATCACCGGTCCGGCGGTCATTGCGGAGCCCACGAGCACGATCGTGGTCTATCCGGACAGTGCCGCCGAAATGCTGCCGGGCGGCAACTACCTCCTGAGTAACCGATGACGCCCTCGAGCCTTGACCCGGTGCTGCTCTCGGTTCTGGGCAATCGGCTGGAGGCGGTCGTCCGTGAGATGACGAACACGCTGCAGCGGGCGGGCCGTTCGGCAACGATCAACATGGCCCGTGACTTCTCGTGCGCGATCGTCACTGGTGACAACCAGCTGTTGGCGTCCGCCGAGGGTCTCCCCGCGCACATCTACGGCATGCACCTGCAGACTCGGTCGATGGGCGAGCTGCATGACGATTTGGCGCCGGGAGATGCCTATTTGCACAACGATGTCTACCTCGGAAATTCCCACGCCGGAGACCACGCGGTCCTCGTCCCGGTGTTCTTCGAGGGTGAGCACCTGTTCACATGCTGCGCGAAGGGTCACCTGCCGGACATCGGAAACAGCCTGCCGACGTCGTACTTCCCCGGCGCACGAGATGTCTATGAAGAAGGGGCGCTTATCTTTCCCTGCGTTCGGGTGCAGCGTGACTACGAGGACGTCGCTGACATCATCCGGATGTGCCGCAAGCGGATCAGGGTTCCTGACCAGTGGTACGGCGATTACCTCGCGATGCTCGGAGCCGCTCGTGTGGGCGAGCGGCGGCTGGGAGAACTGGCGGGAAAGCATGGGGCCGCGGGAATACGCGACTTCGTGCGCGAATGGCTCGACTACTCGGAGCGACGCATGGAGCATGCGATCCGGCAGCGGGCGGCCGCGCGTGTCGTTGCGGAGGGGCGGCACGACCCATTTCCCGCGCTGCCGGATGGCCTGCCGCTGAAGGTAATCATCGACGTCGACCCAAAGTCAGGGACGATAGAGGTGGATCTCCGCGACAACGTGGACTGCGTCGATGCGGGTGTGAACGAGTCCGAGGCCTGCGCCATCAACTCGGTGATGCAGGGCATCTTCAGCTCACTGGAGCCCGACATCCCGCACAATGCCGGGAGCTTCCGCCGTGTGAGGGTCCACCTGCGCGAAAACTGTGTTGTAGGAATCCCGCGGTTCCCGCATTCGTGCTCGCTTGCCACGACCAATCCGGCTGCTCGACTGATCAACCTGACGCAGGCCGCACTTGCTGAAGCGGACGGCGCGTCGGGCGTCGCCGAGGGCGGGATCGCGTTCAGCGCGGGCTACGCGGTGATCTCCGGCGCCGACTGGCGTCGAGACGGGGCTCCCTATGTCAATCAGCTGATGCTTGCCAACAATGGCGGGCCAGCGTCAGCGACCGCCGACGGCTGGGTTACCTACGGCAATACTGCCGTCGCCGGCCTGCTCTACCGCGACAGCGTCGAGATCGACGAGCAGAGGTATCCGATCCACATCCAATCAATGGTTCTGCAGCCGGACTCGGGCGGCCCGGGCCGATTCCGGGGGGCGCCCGGCATACGAATCGTGTACGGGCCAAAGCGCGATCCGGTGATGATCGCGACATTCTTCACCGACGGATATCTAACGCCCGCTCGCGGCGTATGCGGAGGTGAGGCAGGCGGACTCGCGTATGCGGGGCGGGTCGATGCCAACGGGCACGAGGAGCCGCTGCCACTCATGTTCGCCGGGGAATTGGAAGCTGGTGAGTGGGTGGTGGCCATTGATTGTGGAGGTGGTGGGTTCGGCGATCCTCTCGACCGCGACCCCGACCGAGTTCGCGACGACGTGTTGGAGGGGTGGGTCTCGCTTCAACAGGCGCGCCATGCCTACGGCGTGGTGTTCGCGGGAGAGGGGGGATACGACGCCCTGGCTGTCGACGCGCGCGAAACGGACGCGCTCCGCGTCGCGCTGCGATCGAGGAGAGGCCGGAGATTGTGACCGTTCGACGCGACCACAAGGTTTCCTGGGGTGACGTGCTTCTGATACTCACTGTGCCCCGGTGGAGCGTGAGGTGAGCAGGCGCAAGCGAAACTCGACTGCTTACTGGCTTTTGTCACGTGCAAGGTCCGCTACCCGCTAGTTGTTAGTCGGCCCGGCACGCCAGCTGGACCGGCTTTCGCGGACGGTGCACACAAATTTGAGTAAAGGAGAAGTGCTCTGTGAGATCATGTGCGGGCAGCAAGCGGCGCCGGTTTGGCCGGCGGGCGGCGGGCCCCCTGATAGCGGCGGCGATGGTGGCGAGCCTCGGTGGGTGCGGGAGTAGCTCGAGTGGCAGCTCTTCCGGCGGCACGAAGGGACCGATCAAGATCGGTGCCGCGATCGGTGTCACGGGTTCGATGCAGCCGTATGACTACGAGGCGTACACGACCGCGGAGATGGCGGCCGACGACATCAACGCGGCCGGCGGTATCGACGGGCGCAAGATCCAGTTTGTCCTAACAGACATGAAGTCCGACCCGACGCTTGGGCCCGCGGCGGCCACTCAGGCGATCAGCAAGGGCGCGCAGGTCATGCTGGTCTCCTGCGACTTCGACATGGGCAGCCCCGCCGCGCTTACTGCTCAGTCGAAGGGCGAGGTTGCGCTGTCCCTTTGTGCGGGCGCACCGGAGTTCGGCCGCCTGGGACCGCTGACGTTCTCGGTTGGTCCGGGTACACCCGATTCGGCGGCCGCTGTGGCCCAGTGGGCGTGGAGCACCAAGAAGTGGCGCAAGGTGTACGTCCTCGAGGACACCTCGAATGAGTGGGCGCGCACGTACGCGGGCTACTTCCAGGAGGTTTGGAAGCACTTCGGCGGCACCGTCGTTGGCAAGGACACCTTCTCAGCCACCGACACGACGCTCTCGAGCCAGATCACGAGGTTCAAGAGCCTGTCCCAGAAGGCGGACTTCATCATCAGCGCGACGTATCCGCCCCAGGGCCCCACGATGCTCCGTCAGTTCCGCGCCGCGGGCATCAACACGCCGATCGTGTCTGACTCGGGCATGGATGGCACATTTTGGACTAAGGCGGTGCCGCACCTGAGCAACTTCTACCTCGGTACGTTTGCCTCGATCTACGGCGACGACGCCAACGCGCTGATCAACCGGTTGGTCACAGGTTATAAGGCTAAGTACCACTCGGCCCCGTTGACGTCGTACTTCGTAAACGGCTATGGCGACATGGAGCTGCTGGCCGACGCCATCAAGGAGGCCGGTAGCACGCAGGGAACCAAGCTGGCGGCGGTGCTCCAGAACTTCGACGGCCAGGTTCCGGCACTCGGACGGATCCAGTTCACGCCCAAGTGGCACATCGCGCTGAGCCGGCCGTGGACCATTATCCAATTCCAGAACGGTAAGCCGTCGTTCGCGGCTCGGGTGAGCCCTTCGTGGGTTCCGAGCCCCTAATTCGGCAGG
>DATBYI010000754.1:0-2316 GCA_036513815.1 Solirubrobacteraceae bacterium | reverse complement strand
CCTCGGCGGTGGAGGAACTACAGGCGGCCGGCACCTTCGACGACTTGACCGCGATCGGTCCACCCCAGGATGACGTCGACCGCCAGCTCAATGAGCTCGGGGCGAAGAGCGCGGTCGACGACGAGCTTGCGCAGCTCAAGGCCGAGGTCGGAGCCGGCGCACAACCGGCCGCTCTCACGGCAGGAGAGTCCGCCACCGCCGGCGAGCCCGAGGCCAGTCAGAAGGAGACCGGCTCGTAGGGAGTTCGCGAAGGACGACTCGCGAGCCTTCGGCGCAGATGCACGACCGCTGGGGTGGTAGATCTCGCTTGAGTGATGCTGCGGCCGGCGCCGGCGCTCGGAGAGATCCACGGCGACAAGGACGCTCAGCGCGACGGCGGGCCATAGGCCGAGCACGAGCAGCGGGTGGCCGAGGTCGTGCCCGTTGAAGTAGACGACGTCTCGCGCTCCGCTGATGATCGCGCTGTTCGGAAGCCACGGAGCGATCTGACGGAAGCCACCGGGGAGGAATCCGATCGGCACCGACCCGCCGGATACGGCGTTACCGACGAAGATGAACGCGACGGCCGCCAGTGCTCGGCTTGACCATGGGCAGTTGAACTGCATATACTGCGCAATGTGGCCAGGCGGACGATGCAAGAGGCGACGTTCCTGATCCTGACGGCGTTGGCCGCTGGCAGCCAGCATGGCTACGGGATCATCGCCGACGTCCGGGCGATCTCGGGAGGCCGCGTCCGGCTGAAGGCCGGGACCTTGTATTCGGCACTGGACCGCCTGCGCGCGGACAAGCTGATCGAGGTCGACCGGGAGGAGATCGTGGATAGCCGACTGCGTCGCTACTACCGGCTCACACCCGCGGGTGGGGCGCTGCTGGCCGCCGAGGCCGACCGGTTGCAAGCCAACGCGCATGTCGCGCTGTCGCGTCTGAAGCCGGCGGGGGGGTTGGCCACATGAGCGACTCCGCTGACCTCGAGCGCCGCTACCGGCGGTTGTTGGCGTGCTACCCGCGGGCATTCCGGCGCGAGTACGAAAAGGAGATCCTCGCGGTGCTGATGGCCGGCGCCGGCGACTGTCAGCATCGGCCCCGGCCGGGAGAGGCCGCCGATCTCATCGTGCGCGCGACCTGGATGCGATTGCGTCCGCGTGTGTCGCCTTCGCAACCAACCGTGTTGTGGGCCGTCGGGTTGATCTACATCTGTGCGGTGCTGAAGCTGCTGGGCGTGCCGATCCTTCCGGCACAGTCCGGGAGCACGCCGCAACCGCTTCATATCGGTATCAGCTGGGGTGTTTTCGCCCTGCTGGCTTGGGCGAACGGCCGTCGCTATCGCTGGGCTACGGTGCTCTTCGGTGTGTGGTTCGGCCTCCACACCGCGGCGCTGGTCGTCGACATTGCGCAGGGGTCGGCGTTCTCCGCCCCCGCGTGGGCAGTGATCGGCGCCGTGGTCTTCTGGCTCGTCGAACTGTCGGCGTTGGTGCTCATCGTGATCGCCCAGTCGCGTGGAGCGCGCGCTGGATCGCCTCGACGAGATACGGGCTCAGGGTTCGGGCGTAGCTTGCGGTGACGTGGGCGGCTGTGTCCCGGTACACGATGACGTTCCCGATCGTGGCGGGGCAGAAGTCACCGCGGCAGTAGTACTGCCGGGTGGGAATCATCACAGCTCCGGGGATCCGCTCGGCGGCCTGCGCCAGGCGATCGGGATCCTGGTAGGCGAAAGCCGCGGTGGTGCCACAGTCGCCCGTCGCGCTGTAGGTGACCCGGCCGACGCACGCTGTGCTCGCGGCTGACACCCCGGGGTCGTCCTCGACGACGACGATGCGTGCGCCGGTGGCGGCGACGGGCCGCATCGCCTCGAGGTGCTGGGCGACGGGGCTCGTGTACTGACGTAACTCGGTCGCGATGACGATTGCGTAGTGGCCGTGACGGAGGTCTCGCTGGATCAGGCGCAGTCCGGGACAGGAAGGAGAGAGCGCGGGGGGCAGCCATCCGCACGTCTGTCCCACGAACACGGTGACGTGCCAGTTGACCGCGTCGAGCTGCGGCTCGAGCATCGCGAGTAGCGCCGCCGCGTGGCTGTCGCCGATGAGCGCGACTCGGGTCGCGCCCGGCCGCGTACTCCCGTACACGCACGCGTGCATCGGCTGGCGCAGATAGGCATAGCAGGCGTAGGCGCCCCCAGTGTCGTCGGGCAGTTGGCCGGGGAGCGGGGCGACTCGGTTGCCTGTGTTCAGCCTCGCGCAGCGATGGCGTGGGTCGAGCGCGGCTGCACCGACGCAGTCGGCAGGATCGTCCTGGGTATGCCCGATCAGGACGGGCGCG
>DATBYI010000753.1:0-5439 GCA_036513815.1 Solirubrobacteraceae bacterium | reverse complement strand
GTGGTCCTGAGTGGGGCCGACGAACGTGCCGCCACGCTCGGAGACCTGCCCGTTGCCGAGGTCGTGGTTCCAGACCCGGCCGCCGACCCGGTCGCGTGCCTCGAGGACGGTGACCGAATGCCCCTGAGCCGCGATCAGCCGCGCGGCGGTCAGCCCGGCGAACCCAGCTCCGACCACGACGACATCGGACTTGTGGGTCTTGGCCGCGCGATGCTTGTGCTTCGGCTTGTGCTTCTTGCGTTTGGCCGCTTCGGCGGCGGCCGGCCACGTCGCCGCCGCGCCCGTGACCAACGCACCCGAGATGAACCGCCGGCGCGAAACTCCAGGCGCCGCCGCAGGGTTCAGGTCTTGCTCGTCGGTCATCCGGACACCGCCTTGTTCGAGTCGTTGATGAGTGCGTCGGCTACGGCCAGGTCGAAATCCCCGTGGTCAGAGCCAAGTCCCTGGGCAACGAGCGCAGCGGCGGCGCAGCCGAGCGCCGCGGCCTCGCCCGGCGTGCGACCGAGCGAAAGGCCGCGGAGGAACCCGGCCGAGAACGCATCGCCGCAGCCGGTCGTGTCGACTACGTCGACCGCGAAGGCCGGGACGCGCGTCTCTCCCTCGGCGTCGACCACCACGGCGCCGTCGGCGCCGCACGTTGCGGCCACGCAACCCACCCCGCGTTCGAGCAGCGCGCGGCAGCCGTCGGCGAGATCAGATGGGGACCCGGTCAGAGCCAGTACCTGCTCGTCGTTGGGAAGCAGGTAGTCGAGGTGCGCGAAGGCCGGCGCGATCCATTCGAGGATCGCCGCAGCCTGCTCGCCCGGCGCGAGGATGTCGGCCGAGGTGACGACGCCATGCTCGCGCGCGAAGGCCAGGATCCTCGCCGCCTCCTCGCCGCCCATGAACTCCGGCGCGCCCAGGTGCAGGTAGTCGGCCGCCGCGATCGCGTTCCACGGCGCGTCGGCGGACGAGTACGTGGCGTTCGCGCCGATCACGTGCAAGGCCGGCCGCGACCCATCGGGACGGATTGGCAGCACGCTGGCCGAGGTCTGCACGCCGTCTCGGCGCTGGAGCAGCGACGCGTCAACTCCGTGGCGGGCGAGCAGCTCGAGCATCACGTCGCCGAGCTCGTCGGCGCCCATCGCGCCGGCGCTCCGGACGCTCGCCCCGAGCTTGGCCAGCGTCACGGCCGTACCGCCCGCGGGCCCCGCCGGGGTGATGCGAATCTGCTCGACGAGCGTCCCGCCCTGCCCGGCCGGGATCTCCTCGACGGGACGGACGAGTACATCGACGACGTGTACGCCGAGCGTGACGACGTTCACGGCTCGCTCCGGCGCGTGATCCCGTACCCCCGGCGGGTCACGGCCTCGACGAAGTCGAGTTGCTGGGCCGCGCCCAGCGTCCGGGGCAGCCCGACCGCGGCCGCCCGCCAGTACAGCTCGCACGCCCACTCGAGCAGCTCGGTCTGCTGCACGGCCACGTCGAGGTCGGGTCCGTAGGCGATCGCGCCGTGATTGGCCATGAGCGCGGCGCTCCGTCCCTCGAGCGCGTCGAGCGTCAGCTCGGCGAGCTCAGGGGTGCCGAACGTCGCGTACGGCGCCACGCGCACGGCGCCCCCCAGAGCAAGCATCTGGTAGTGGATGACCGGCAGTTCGTCGAGCACGCAGGCGAGCGCGGTCGCGAACGGGGCGTGCGTGTGCACCACCGCGCCGGCTGCGTAGCGCCGGTAGATGCCGAGGTGAAGGCCAAGCTCGGAGGTCGGAGCCAGCTCGCCGTCCCGCTGCTCACCGGCCAGGTCGACGACAGCGACGTCGGTGGCGGTGACATCCTCGAGCCGAGCGCCCGTCGGCGTCACGGCGACGAGTTCCCCCGCCCGCTCGGACAGGTTGCCGGCCGTGCCGGTCACGAGCCCGCCCGCGGCGAGGCGCCGCGCCGCTGCTGCGACGCGCTCTCGCTCCCGCTCGAGCATCGGCCCTGGCATGATTGGAATGATTACTTGAAGGGAACTTCACTTTCAAGTTTGAACCGTGCACGGCTCACCTTCCTCTGATCTTCTGCGCAACGCTCCGATCCAGGCCCGCAGCCGCGAGCGCCTTCGCCGTGTCCTCGACGCGGCGGACACGGTGCTCGCGGCCGAGGGCGCGGGAGCATTCACCACCACGCGCGTGGCGACGCGCGCGGGCGTGCCGATCGGCTCGGTGTATCGCTTCTTTCCAGACAAGGAGACGATCGTGGAAGCGCTCGCCGTGCGCTACTGGAGTGACCTCGAGGACCTCGTAGCCGGGGTCGTCGAGGCCGACGCCGCGGAGGCGGTGGGCGATCCGGTGGGCGCGGTGCTCGACGTGCTCGTGGCGGGGTTCCGGGCGCGTCCCGGGTTTCTCGCTCTCTGGTACGGCGGGCTGCGCACCGAGCGGGTGCGCGACGCTACCCGACCGACGCGCGTCGCGATCGGCCGCTCGGTTGAGCGCCTGTTCGCGCGGCACTGGCCGAACGCCCCGCGCCGCACACGCGCCCGCGTGGCGGAGATGGTCGTCCTGGCCGGCGACAGCCTCCTGCGCGAGGCGTTCCGGCGTAATCGCCGCGGAGACGCCACCGTGCTGGCCGAGAGCAAGCTGATGCTGCGGGCCTACATCACGGAGCGACTGGGATGAGGTGGCGTGCCGTGGTGCTCGCGGTCGCGCTGGCGCTCGGGTTGGGCGCGGCGTCGGCCGCGGCCGACTCGCGCGGCAACGTGTCGGTGCTCGCGCTCATTCCGACTCCGGGCTATCCGGCTCTCCCCCACGTCGTCGGCAACCTGATCTACGAGGGGACCTACGGCGACCCGGCCGGCGACGACGTGCCCTCGCGCGTGTTCCAGTACACGGCGGACGGGACGCTCCTGCACTCGTGGACGGTGCAGGGGCAGGATCTCTCGCAGCCTCACGGCGTGCAGGTCGCCGCCAACGACGCCAAGGGCCGCCTGCTCCTGCTCGACAAGACGAGCGGGCGGATCATCCGGCTTGACCCGCGCACCGGCGAGCAGACGCTCTACTCGCAGGTCCCGGACCTTCCCACCTGCACCGGCGCCTCGCCCGGCACTCCGTGCTCGCCGGCGCTCCTCGACCTTGCGCCGATGCCCGATTACGCCGCCTGAGGGCCCGACGGCGGCCTGTACGTGACCGACTACCAGCAGGCGGTCATCTGGCGGATCCCGCCCGGTGGCGGCCCGGCGCGGATCTGGCTCGCCGATCGTCGCCTCGACGGCGGCCCGTTCGGCACCGCGTGCATCACACTCATGCCCGACCACCACACGCTTCTGTTCGATCAGGCCTCGAACGGCGGCCTCGGCACGCTCAACCCGAGCACCGGCAAGCTCTACTCGGTGCCGATCGAGCCCGACGGGAGCCCGGGGCCGCTGACCGAGTTGTGGGAGAGCGGCCCGGCCGACGCGCCCGACGGCTGCGCCCTCGCCGCCTCGGGCGACATCTACCTGGCGCTCTCGGGCGTCTCGAACGAGATCGTCTTGCTGAGCTCCTCCGGCCAGGAGATCACCCGCTTCGGCCAGCAGTACACGGGCACGAACGACTCGTCGGTGCCGTTCGACACACCGTCGGGCGTCGCGTTCCTGGGCACCCGCCTCATGATCGCCAACCAGTCGTACTTCGCCGGAGACAAGTCCAACCAGGCACTGCTCGCGCTCGAGACCGGCGAGGCCGGCGCACCCCTCTACGTGCCGCCGAACGCCGGGCTCGCACGTGCGGCGGCCAAGCACAACCCGCCTCGGAAGCACCCCGAGCGCCGGCATCACAGGCGCCGGCACCGGCACCATTAGCGTCGCTTCGCAGCCACTCGGAGTGGGCGGCCCCAGGGACGCCGAGCGGAGCGAGGCCCGAAGCGGACTTACTATACTTAATGAAGTAAGTGCTAATTTTCCGGCGACTTCTAACCTTCCTGCGCCCATATCGGCGGGCGGTCATATGGTCGTTCGTCCTCGCCGCCGGCGCGATGATCATGACGGTCCTGATCCCGGCTCTCACGGGGTACGCGATCAACTCCGTCAGCGCGCACCACCGCCACCAGCTGATCATGTGGGCCGTGTTGATCGGCGTGGCCGGCGTTCTGCGACTGGGGCTGAGCGCGGCGCGGCGACTGATCGCCGGCCGGGTGTCGCTGAGCGTCGAGGTCGACCTGCGCAACGCGCTCTACGAGCAGCTCCAGCGCCTCGAGCTCGGCTTCTTCGACCGCCAGCAGACCGGCCAGCTGATGTCGCGCGCCACCGTCGACCTCCAGTCGGTGCGCTTCTTCCTCGGTTACGGCCTGATCTTCATCGGCCAGTCGGTGCTCACGATCGCGCTCGCCGCGGTGGTGATGTTCGCGCTTCAGCCGGGACTGGCCGCGCTCGCGCTGGCGCCGGTGCCGTTCGTTGTGCTGATCGCCAATCGCTACGGCAAGCACTCGCAGCCGGCGCTCCGGGAGGCCCAGCAGCGGATCGCCGAGCTGACCGCCGATGCCGAGGAGAACGTCTCGGGCGTGCGCGTCATCAAGGCGTTCGCACAGGAGGAGCGCCAGCTCGAGCGCTTCCGCCACACGGTCCAGCGCGTATTTGACCAACAGCTCTTCGCGACCAAGATCCAAGCCCGGTACACGCCGCTGATCAGCTTCCTGCCCAACCTCGGACTCGCGCTGATCCTGCTCATCGGCGGCCGCGACGTGATCCACGGGTCGCTCAGCGTCGGCGCGTTCACCGCCTTCTACGCCTACCTGCTGATGCTGATCTCTCCGATGCGCACGCTCGGCTACATGCTGAGCGCCGCACAACGCGCGACCGCGTCGGGCGCGCGCATCTTCCAGGTGCTCGACCGGGCACCGCGAATCACCGCGCCGGCGGACGCTCCGCCCCTGCCCGACGGGTCGGGTCACGTCTCGCTGCGCGACGTCAGCCTGGTCTTCGAGGGCACCACGCGCCCGGCGCTGCGCGACATCGACCTCGAGATTGGAGCCGGTCGCACGGTGGCGCTCGTCGGCGCCATGGGCTCGGGCAAGACCGCGCTCGTGTCGCTGCTGCCGCGGCTTTACGAAGCGACGTCGGGCTCGGTGCGGATCGACGGCGCCGACGTGCGCGAAGTCGATCTGGCCTCGCTCCGGCATGCGATCGCAGTGGTGACCGACGACCCGTTCCTGTTCTCGGCCACCGTCCACGAGAACATCGCCTACGGCCGCGCCGACGCGACGCGAGAGGAGGTCGTCCGCGCCGCCGAGGTCGCCCAGGCCGACGGCTTCATCTCCGAGCTCCCGCAGGGCTACGACACCCGCGTGGGCGAGCGCGGGCTGACGCTGTCGGGCGGCCAGCGCCAGCGGATCGCGATCGCCCGGGCCGTGCTGGCCGATCCGCGCATCCTGGTTTTGGACGACGCGACGTCGTCGGTCGACGCATCCACCGAGCAGGAGATCAAGACCGCACTGCGCGAGGTGATGGCG